>NZ_BAABKC010000044.1:326735-400264 GCF_039543625.1 Streptomyces similanensis
CGCCGGCTCGGCGGCGGGCGCGGCGCCCGCAGGTCCCCCGCCCACGACGGACCCGGCCCCGCCGGCCCCGGAACCCGCGCCCGCCCCCCGACCGGAACCGGCGGCGACGACGACGACGGCGACGACGACGGCGACGGCACGTGTCCCGGCGGCCGGGCCCGGCCGGCCGGACCGGGTCACGTCCGGCACCGGACGCCCGGGCCGGACCACCGTCGGCGCCGACGCCGATACGGGCGCGGGCGCGGGACGTGAGGACCGCTCGCCGGTGAGCGCCGCTCGGTCCGACCGGCCCGAACCGTCCGAACGGCCCGCAGCGGCCGTCCGCGCGGCCCTGCGTCCGGCGGCGAACGCCGGACAGCCCGACGAGGCCGTACTCGCCACCGAGACGGCGCCTTCGCGCACCGTCGAGCCCCCGTCGCCGGACCTCGGCTGCTGCCTCGACGGCCGCCCCTCGGACGCCGCCCCGGCCGTCGAGCCCCAGTTGCTGCCCCGGCGATCGATCCTCAGACGCTGATCCGCCCGACCAGTCCGGCCGCTGCCCCGACCCTCACCCCTCCGACGCCGACCCGCCCGACGAGCCCCCGGCGCCGCCCCGGCACCGCGCCCCGCCGTCGCCGCCCCGCCGTCGCGCCCCGCCGCCGTCAGGACTTCTCGTCGAAGCTGGCGAAGTACGCCGCCGCCATGTCCTGCGCGCCGTGTCCCTGGGCGGCCGCGCGGGCGAAGCGCTCGGCGCTCGCGGCGGCCACGTCGAGGCGGACGCCGCAGCTCTCCCCGGCCGCCACGATCAGCCGGGCGTCCTTCTCCGCCGTGGTCACGGCGAAGCTCGGCGGCAGCAGCTCGTCGTCGAGGATCAGGGCGGCCTTGGCGTGCAGGTAGCCCATGTCGAGCGGGCCGCCGGAGATGAGGTCGAAGAAGCCGCGCGGGTCCACGCCGAGCCCCTTGGCCAGCGCGAGCGCCTCCCCGGTGGCCGCGGTGGCCGCGAGGACCCAGCTGTTGGCGACCAGCTTGAGCCGGGTGGAGGTGGCCGCCGCCCCGTCCTCGCCGGTCCACACCGTACGGGCGCCGACCGCGTCGAACACCGGCGTCACCGCGTGCCGGCCGTCCGCCGGGCCCGCCGCCAGCACGGTCAGCCGCCCCGCCTCGGCGGGCTGCTTGGTGCCGAGCACCGGGGCGTCGTAGAAGAGCAGGCCGTGTTCGCGGGCGAGGGCGGCCAGTTCCGGGACCGTGTCCAGGCCGGCCGTGGTCGACTGCGCCCACGCCGCGCCCGCGCGCGCCGCCGGGGCGGCCTCGCGCATGACCTCCAGCACCGTGCCGCCGTCGTACAGCATCGTGAGGATCACGTCGGCGCCGCGCACCGCCTCGGCGGCCGTGTCCACGACCTCGGCGCCGTCGGCGGCCAGCGGCTCCGCCTTGGCCCGGGTGCGGTTCCACACCCGGACGGCGTGCCCGGCCCCGACGAGGTTGCGGGCCATCGCCGCGCCCATGATCCCGGTGCCCAGGACACCCACGGTACGGGTCGTGTCGGTCATGCGTTCGCTTCCTTCCGGCTGTCCCCCGCGACGTCGACACGGCGAGTATCGGCGATCACCGCATCGGCCGACGGGACGTCAGGCGGCCTCGGAGCGGCGGCAGCCGGGCGGACACGGCAGCAGGGCCGCCGGCCGCGGCCTAGGCCATCCAGAAGAAGACCGCCGTCATCCGCTTCTCCTCCAGCGTCCGGCCGAAGTAACCGGTCGCGCTGTGCACCAGGTTGGCGTGGTAGAGCAGCAGCCGGTTGGCCTTGTGCGGCACCCGTACGTCCTCCTCGAAGGCGTCCGGCGCGACGAATCGGGTGCCCAGCGCCTCCACGAGGTTGGTGTGCGGGGCCTGGACGACGTTGCCGCCGAGCCGGCCGCCGGGCAGGGACTGGCGGTAGAAGCTGGTGCCGCAGTCCTTGGGGGCGGCCGGGTTGAGGTAGAGCACGGCCGCGTACCGGCACAGCGCACGGGAGTCGGTGTGCGGGCGCGGCTCGCTCTCGCCCTCGCCGACGACCTGGACGCAGTTGTGGTTGAGGGTGCCGCCGCCCGGCGCCTGCTGCACCCACAGCTCCTTCGCCCCGGTCGCCTTGCGCACCAGCCGCTCCACCCGCGCCAGTTCGCCCGGCTCCAGACCGGGCATGGTGCGCAGGCCGGGCCAGGTCTGCGTGGTGTACGGATAGCCCTTGACCCAGTCGTCCCTGCTCAGCACCCGTTCCCGGACGGCGGCCGCGTCGGGCAGGACGTCGTCGATCACCCAGTAGTCACGGCCCTTGGTGGGCTTGCGGTAGGGCAGGACGGGCAGCGCGGTGGGCGCGCCGGGGCGGCCGGGGGGCTGTGGGGGCATGCAGCCGAATGTAGGGCGGGCGCTCCCCACGCCTCTCCCACCCGGCGGTCAACATTGCGCCAACCTTCGTAACGAGCAGGCAAGTCCGTCCGTCGCCGCCGGTCCGAACCGTGCGGTCCGGCCCGGTTTCGGCAGCGCCGGGATTTTACCTTCCCTAGAGACTCCAGCGGTTTTCCCGCCCGTACTGCTGTGCGTCCGATCCCGTCCACGCGGCGGGAACCACGGCCGGGCAGGAGGCACGGTGCGCTTTTCGCGGAACGCGACGGGAACTCTCTTCGTGACCGGAGCTCTGGGGCTGACCCTCGCCGCGCTCGCCTATCCGGGCATGCTGGGCTTCCAGAACGTCTCCGGCAACCCGTCCCGGATCATCGCCCAGACCCAGTGGGGGCCGCTGACGGAGGCGGACCGGGACTTCGTGGTGAAGGTGCGCGCGGCCGGGCTGTGGGAGTACCCGGTCGGCCGGATGGCCGTGAAGAAGGGCACCACCAAGGCGGTCGTCACCGCGGGCCGGCACCTGATCGACGGGCACGCGGCGCTGGACGCCAGCTGCCGCCGGATCGCGCCCATGCTGAACATCACGCTGCCGAACGTGGCCAGCCCGCAGCAGCAGGGCTTCGTCGACACGCTCAGCGCCGACAGCGGCAAGCGGTTCGACAGCGACATGGCCAACATCCTGCGGGTGACGCACGGCTCGATCTTCAACACGATCGCGAAGATCCGCTCCACCACCGAGAACAGCCTGGTGCGGGCGCTGGCCAACCAGGCCAACGCCACCGTGCTCGACCACATCACGGTCATGGAGCAGACCGGGCTGGTCGACTTCGGCCAGGTGCTGTTCCAGCAGACGACGCCGCCGAAGCTGCCCGCCTCCGACCTCACCCCGCCGCCGCCCCCCGGCGGCCAGCCGCAGGTGGTGCTCACCCCGCCGCCCGGCGCCACCTCCCGCCCGCTGGACCTCGGCGGCCGGCCGGACGCCACCCCGGCGCCGAGCCCGACGGTGGGCTGAGCCGTCCGGCGCGACCGGCCGATCCGTACAACGGCGCTATGCCAGCCACACCGTGGTGTCCGGCTCCAGTCTGCGGGCGTCGTCCGGCAGCGGCGCGCTGCTCAGCAGCACCTCGCCGGGCGGCAGCGCCACGTCCGTCCCCGACAGGTTGGTCACGCACCGCCAGCCCTCGGAGCGGGCGAACGCCAGCACCCCGTCCGGGGTGTCCTCCGCCCAGGTCAGCGACTCGCCCGCCAGCAGCTTGCGGCGCAGCCTGAGGGCCGTGCGGTACAGCTCCAGCGTCGAGCCCGCCACCCCCTCCTGCGCCTGTACGGAGTACGCCCCGAAGCCGGCCGGCTGCGGCAGCCAGGCCCCGCCCGTCCCGAAGCCGTACGACGGGCCGGTCGTCGTCCACGGCAGCGGCACCCGGCAGCCGTCCCTGCCCTTGCGTACCTGGCCGGTCTGCTCCCAGATCGGGTCCTGGAGGACCTCGGTGGGCAGGTCGGCGACCTCGGGCAGGCCCAGTTCCTCGCCCTGGTAGAGGTAGGCCGAGCCGGGCAGGGCCAGCATCAGCAAGGTGGCCGCGCGGGCCCGGCGCAGGCCCGCCGCCGGGTCGACGGCCGGGGCCCGGCCGCCGGACAGCAGCCAGGCGTCGCCGTCGGCGCCGGGCGGCAGTACCAGCCGGGAGGCGTGCCGGATCACGTCGTGGTTGGACAGCACCCAGGTGGCCGAGGCGCCGGCGGCGTGGGCGGTGGCCAGCGAGGCGGCGATGGTCCGGCGCAGTCCGTCCGCGTCCCAGCCGGCCTGCAGGTACTCGAAGTTGAACGCCTGGCCCAGTTCGTCCGGCCGGGCGTACAGCGCGCGCCGCTCATCGGGCACCCATGCCTCGGCGACCGCGGTGCGCGGCGGGGAGTAGGCGTCGAAGATCTTGCGCCAGTCGCGGTAGATCTCGTGCACCTCGTCGCGGTCCCAGTACGGGTGGCTGCCCGGCGGCAGGTGCGGCAGCGCGTCCTCGCCGGTGACGCCGATGTCCCCGACGTCCCGCAGCGGCTCGTCGAGGTCCTTGACCAGGGCGTGCGCGACGTCGACGCGGAAGCCGTCCACGCCCCGGTCGGACCAGAACCGCAGGGTGGTGCGGAAGTCGGCGCGGACCTCCTCGTGACGCCAGTCGAAGTCGGGCTGCTCGGGCGCGAACAGGTGCAGGTACCACTGGCCGTCCGGCACCCGGGTCCAGGCGCTGCCACCGAAGACGGACTGCCAGTCGGTGGGCGGGAGTTCGCCGTGCGCGCCGCGGCCGTCGCGGAAGACGTAGCGGGCGCGGGCGGCGGAGCCGGGACCGGCGCGCAGCGCCTCCTGGAACCAGCGGTGCCGGTGGGAGCTGTGGTTGGGGACGACGTCGACGATCACCTTCAGGCCCAGGCGGTGGGCCTCGGCGACCATCGCGCCGAAGTCGTCCAGCGTGCCCAGGCGCGGGTCGACGTCCCGGTAGTCGGCCACGTCGTAGCCGCCGTCGGCCAGCTCGGAGGGGTAGAACGGGCTGAGCCACACGGCGTCCGCCCCGAGCCCGGCGAGATGGGCCAGACGCCGGGTGACGCCCCTCAGGTCCCCGAGCCCGTCGCCGTCGGCGTCGGCGAAGCTGCGCGGATACACCTGGTAGACCACGGCCTGGCGCCACCAGTCCGGGTTCCTGGACGACAGATCGGGCGGGGAGTCGGGCGCGGCGGTGCGGTCGGTCACGCGGTCTCCTCTTCGGTACGGCTCCTCGACGCGGCTTCGGCGCGGGCGGGACGGGGCAACAAAGAGAACCCTGTCCAGCTCCCCGCGCACGCGAACCACGCCGAAGAGGGACCGAGGGGCGTACACCGCGGGGTCGGGGAGCACGGGCCGCACGAGGGCGTACGCCGCCGGGCGCAGCGGGACGGCGCGCGCGGGGCCGCCCGGCAGGGGCGCGGGGCGTCAGCGCTCGACGGTGGCCAGGTACAGCTTCACGTACCGCTCCACGTCGACGTCCAGCGCCACGTCCACCAGGGGCTGTTCGCGGGCCTCGCCGTGCAGTTCGGCCTCGCCGGGGCGCGGGCGGCGGTCGACCACCGTCTGGCCGCGCGCCGGTCCTGGCGCGAGGTTCACCTCGACCGGCAGCAGCTCCGTGGTCAGCCCGGCCGGGTCGGCGACCGCGCAGACCGCGCCCGCGTCGCCGAGGCCGCCCGGCGGGTCCTCCTCGCCGGTGACCGGGTCGCGGTGGGCCAGCAGCCGGCCGGCCAGGACCGCGCCCGGCTCGCCGCTCGCCCGCAGCCGCCGTACGTCGTCCGCGGGGACGATCACCCGCTGGAACACGTCCAGGCCGTACATCGTGATCGGCACCCCCGCGGTGAGCAGGATCGCCGCCGCCTCCGGGTCGTGCCACACGTTGAACTCGGCCACCGCCGTGGCGTTCCCGGTGGCCACCGCGCCGCCCATGAACACGATCCGCTCGATGTTGCGCGTCACCTCCGGGTGGGTGCGCAGCAGCAGGGCGATGTTGGTCAGGGGCGCGGTCGGGATCAGGGTGACCGGGCGGGGCGCGGCCAGGATCTCCCGGCGCAGCAGCGTCACCGCGTCCACGTCGGCGGGCCGCCGACCCGGCGCGGGCAGCCCGAGGTCCCCCATCCCGTCCCGGCCGTGCACGTGGTGGGCGGTGCGCACGGGTTCGAGCAGCGGCCGCTCGGCGCCCCGCGCGACCGGCACCTGGGGCGCGCCCGCCTGCTCCAGGACGGTGAGCGTGTTGCGCACCACCTGGTCCACGTCCGCGTTCCCGGCCACGCACGTGACCGCGCGCAGCTCCAGGCCCGGGTGGCGTACGGCGAACAGCAGGGCGAGCGCGTCGTCGACGCCGGTGTCGCAGTCGATGATCACAGGGGTGGGCAGACCGGTCACAGCGGGGCTCCTCGGAAACGGTGCGTCGTACCGACCCTAGAGCTCCCGCGGCCCGGACGCGGCCCGGGTGGCTCACCCGGACGGACCGGCTCGCTGGTGGGGTCGGCGGCTCGGTGGTGCCGTGGGAGGGACGCGCAGTCCAGGTCGTCCCGTTCGTCTGGAGGCAACCGCCATGCCCCGTTCCCCGGCCGCCGCCCGTGTCCTGCCCGCCGCCGTGTGCTGCGCGGCCGCCCTGCTGACCGCGACCGCCTGCACGGCCGGCGGCGGCCGGGACACCGGCGCGGCCGCCACCGAGGCGGCGCCCAGCCGGCCGGCCGCGCCCGCCTCGCCCACCGGCGCCGCCATGCTCACCGCCGCGCAGGCGCAGGCCGCGCTGCTCACCGAGACCGACCTCGGGGCGCCCTGGGCGCCCACCGACGGGGCCGCCACCTGGCGGGACGGGGTGCTCAAGGCGCAGACCGACATCGCGGGCTGCGCGCGCCTGATGGACTCCCTCTACGCCGACGAGCCGCTCGGCACCCCCACCGGGACCCGTGCGGTGGTCGCCTACGACGACGCCGACGACCAGGCCCAGCTGCGCTACCAGGTGCTCTCGCTGCACGCGGCGGACGTGGACCGCTCCCTGGCCTGGCTGCGCACGCTGCCGCGCAGCTGCGCCCAGTTCACGGCCGAGACGACCTCGGCGGGCACGCAGGACGTACGGGTGAGCGACCTGGCGCTGCCCGCGGTCGGGGACGCCCGTCAGGGCCTGCGGATCACCTTCACCGGCGAGACGGACGAGGACGGGGACGCCGACACGCTCACCCTGGACGTCGTCGCGGTGCGCGTCGGCGACGACGCGATCGTCGTCAGCGACGGGGCGCTCGGCGCGCTGCCGCCGGACGCCACCACCCAAGCGGTCACGCTCGGCGTGCGGCGCCTGACCGACGCCCGCCAGAAGGCCCGCGCCCAGGCGTGAACCCGGCGGGGCCCTGCGGGTTCCTGCGGGTTCCTGCGGGCCGGTCGTCAGGCGGTGAGGCGGTCCACGGCGTCCTTGGCCTCCTTGAGGCCGGCGCCCGTGACCTCGCGGTACGTCTTGATCGCCTCGATCTTCCGGCCGGCCCGGGCGAGACCGGCCACCTCGTCCAGCCGGGAGTCCTGGTGGCGCGGGTCGAGGTGGTCGAGGATCAGGTCGAGCCGGTGCTCGATGCGCGCCAGGCGACGGTCGTTCCGGGCCAGCCGGCTCCCCGCCAGACTGGCGAGCCCGGCCAGCAGGAGCAGGGCCGCGGCGCCGTACGTCACTATGTCCATGCCCCGATCCTAGGAACGCCGGACCGCGCGGAACCTCAGCCGCAGCTCATAACTCGCCCGTCCTCACCCCTGCGTCTGGAGCTGCCGCAGCTGGCGCCGCACGTGGTCCAGCGCACCGCGCCGCCGGCCCGGCACCCGGCCGCGCAACTCCGCGAGCACCGCGCCGAGTTCGCGGGCCCGGGCCGGGTCGCGGAGTGTTCCCCACTGGTGGTGCGCCCGGTCCACGGCGGCCTCGACCGCCGGGGCGTCGGCGGGCTGGCCCATGGCCAGACGGGTGGCGGCGACGGTCAGCCAGCCCCGGCAACTGCCGGCGGCGTCGCCCGCGAACATCGCCAGGTCCGCGCGGACCTCGCTCCAGTGCAGCGCGTCCTCGGAGGCCGCGCCGTGCGTCCGTACGGCGGCCTGCTCCCAGCGCGCGGCGAGCGTGTCGGCGTCCCCGTGCCGCCCCGCCTCCACGAACGCGGCGATCGAGGCGTGCGGATCACCGCCCGGGGCCCGCTGCGCGACGATCACGACACCGGTATCGGTGCCGGTACCGATGCTGGTGCCGGTACCGATGCTGGTGCCGGTACTGGTGCTGGTGCTGGTAGCGGTGCCGGCGGCGCCCGGCGCACCCGGCGCACCCGGCGCCTGCCCCGGCACCGACCCCATCCCCGCATCCGGCACGGGCACGGCCCCCGACACCGGCACGGTCTCCGGCCCTCTCGCCCTCTCCGGCACGGGCGCGGCCCCCGCCGCCACCGTCACCTGGCCGTACACCACCCCAGGCGCCGCAGGTCCCGGTATCGGGCGGTGGGGTGTGAGGACGAGGCCCGGGCCGCTCTCCTCGCCCTCCTCGCCGGCCAGCCGCATCAACGCCTGCTCGTGCAGCTGGTCCGGCGGCGGCCGGTGCCCGCTGCGCAGGATCGTCGCCACCGCCTTCATGTACGCCGGCGCCGCCACCCTGCGCCGTACCGGCGGCGGCGCGACCCGCCCGTACAGGGCGACGTGCGCCCCCGCGTCCAGCGGCCGCTCGCACACCTGCCGCCAGCTCTCCGCGTCCGCGCGCAGATCGGCCACGACCGTCGTCGTGCCCTCCGCCCGCAGCCGGAGTTCCTCGCGCAGCCAGTGCCAGGGCAGGGCGGTGTAGCGGACCGTCGCGGCGGTGGTGCGGGCGAGCGCCAGATGGGGCAGGCGCTGCTTGCGGTCGAGCTGGAGCTGACCGGCGACGTACACGGTCAGCGGGCCGGGCGAGGCCGCCGCGGCGCGCAGCCGGGTCAGCACGGCCTGCGGCTCCAGCGGGTCGGCGAGTTCCACGACGCTCGCGGTCGGCGCGCCCGACAGCACGGCGGGCTCCACGGCGGCCAGCACCGGGAGCACGGAGGCGGCGTCCACCAGACGCCCCTTGCCCACGGGCGAGGCCGCGAGCAGCAGCACGGTTCCTGGCATGGTCCCCCCGCGTCGGTGTGCACCGTCGGTCGCGTACGTCAGCACCGTAACCGCTGTGACCGCCCCGCCGGGCGGCGGACCGGGAACGCGACCGCCGAAGACCCCGCGCGCCGCACCCGCCCGCCGAGTTGCCGGGGCCCCGTCCCCGGTGTGCCCTGGTAGGCGGGGGCGGCGAGAGAGAGGAACCTCCCATGGCTCACTCGGCACCCGTGTCCGGCCGCACCACCGGCCGCACCACCGGCCGCGCCGGCACCGGGACCGGCAGCTGGCAGCGCCGGTCCCTCAACCTCTTCAGCGACCGCGCGCACACCGTCGGACGCTGGGCGGTACCGCTCGCCATCGGCCTCGTCTACGGCTACTGGGCCGCCGCCAACGCGCGGCACGGCGGACCGATCACCGCGGGGAACCTGGTGCTCGGCTTCGTGACCGTGATCGTGTTCACGGTCGCCATGGCGGCCGTGCTGTATCTGGCCCCCCGCCTGCCGCGCGAGTGGCACGCCTTCGCGTGGTTCCTGTTCTCCGGCGCGGCCTTCGGCTTCCTCGTCGGCCAGACCGGCCACTTCGACGCCCGCTGGCTGGTCGGCGTCTCCGCCGGGATCGGCGCGATCATCGGCCTGCTGGTCTTCTACTGGACCTACACGCACGAGGACGCGGAGGGCCACCGCATCAACTGACCCCGGCCGCCGGGCCGCCCCGCGGCACGCTCCGCACTCACCCGATCGCCCCTCCCGGCTCGCGCGCCCGCCGTCGGCGGCCTTCGCTGGGAGGGTGTCCCGACGCCTGCGCAGCGGCCTGGCGGCCGTGCTGATCACCCTCTCGTGCCTGCTGGTGCCGTTCGGCGCGCTGGCGGCGTGGGCGGCGTACGGCCTCGCCGACACCGGCCGCTACGTCACCACCATGGCGCCGCTCGCCGCCGACCCGGACGTACGGGACGCGATCGCGCAGACGGTCGGGGACGGCATCACGCACGAGATCGGCCACGAGATGGACGCCCGGGTGCTGCGCGGCACGGTCGCCCCGTTCGTGCACGACGCGGTCCGCTCCTTCACCCAGACCGCCGCCTTCCGCACCGCCTGGGACGAGGGCAACCGGGTCGCCCACGACGCCCTGCTGCGCGCCCTGCGCGACGAGCGCGACGCCCACGACCGGCCGGTCACCGTCGATCTCGCGCCCGTCACCGCCCAGGTGAAGGCCCGGCTCGCCGAGGACCACGTGCCGCTCGCCACCCGCATCCCGGTGGAACACACCGAGGTCGCCCTGCTCCCGGCCCAGCAGGTGGGCCGCCTGCGGAAGGGGTTCGACGTGCTCGAAGTCGCCGGCTTCTGGCTCCCCGTCTCGGCCGTCGCGTTCGCCGTCGCCGGCATCGCGCTGGCCGTGCACCGCCGCCGCGCGCTCACCGCGACCGCGCTGGGCACCGCCCTCGGCGGCGCGCTGCTCGCCCTCGCCCTCGCCGTGGGCCGCAGCCTGACCCTGGCCGACCTGCCCGACGAGGTCTCCCAGCCGGCCGCCGGCGCCGTCTACGACGCCCTCACGGCCACCCTGCGCGCCACGTCCTGGCTGCTGGTGGCCCTGGGCCTGACCGTGGCGGCGCTGACCTGGCTCAGCCGCCGCACGGTCCGCGCCCGCGGCCCGCGGCCCCGCTCCCGGCCGCTTCTGCGCCTGCCGCTCCGCCTCGGCCGGCGCAGGCGCGCGGAACCCGTGCCGCCGGACGCCCCCACCCCGCCCCAGGCCCCGCAACCACCGCGCGTCCGCGCCTGACCCCGCGCCGACCGGCCTCCCTCCTCGCCCCCGGACCTCCGGGAGGCTCCTGGCTCCCGCCGGACGCCCCCCGTAGGCTCGGGCCCCGTGACGGCGGCCTCCTCTCCCGAGACGCACCGGCGCGGCCGGCGCTTCAGGTCCTGGTGCGCGGGGCTGCTGTTCGCCGCGGTGAGCGTGGTCATCGGCTGCCGGCTCGCCGACAGCGACGGCGTCACGCCCGTGCCGCAACTGCTCGCCTTCCTGCCGTGGCTGCTCGTCCCCACCGGCCTCGGCCTGGCCCTCACCCTGCTGGGCCGCTGGTGGTTCGGCGCGGTGTGGGGCGTGGCGGTGCTCGGCCTGCTGGCCTGGTACATCGAGCCGTACGGCAAGGACCCGCGGCCGGCGGGCGTGATCGTCGCCGAGGTCCGGGTGCTCACCGCCAACGTCGAGTTCGGGCGCGGCGCACCGGCGCTGGTGGCGGTGATCCGCCGGGAGCGGCCGGACCTCGTCTTCGTCCAGGAGTGCGCGTACGGCTGCCAGGAACTGCTGCGGCGGGAGGTGGGCGCCGACTACCCCTACCGGCGGGCGGTGGCGGCGGCCGGTTCGAAGGGGTCGGTGATCCTCGCCGAGTACCCGCTGAAGGGCACGCCCGGTGTCGCCGGCACGATGGGCATGCCGGGCGCGGTGGCCGACGTACGGGGTCATGCCGTACGGCTGCAACTGGCGCATCCGATGCCGCCGTTGCCGCGCCAGGTCGCGCTCTGGCGCCGCGAACTCGGCCGGCTGCGCGCCTTCGCGGCGGCCGAGCCGGGCGTCCCGACCGTGCTGGCCGGCGACTTCAACGCCTCCCAGGACCACGCCGCGTTCCGCCGCGTCCTGGACACCGGTCTGTACGACGCGGCCCGCCTCGCCGGCGCGGACCGCACCCCGAGCTGGCCGTCGCGCACCGCCCCGGCGCTCGGCGCGCAGATCGACCACGTGCTGGTCACCCGGCACTTCACCGCCGCCCACGCCCGCTTCCTGAGGGTGTCCGGCTCCGACCACCGCGCCCTGCTGGTCGAACTGACCCTGCACGCCCCGCAGGGCTGACCGGGGACGGGCCGCGCCGGGTCGGGTCCGCCGCCGGGGGCCGCTAACCTTACGTGTCCGTCCTGGCCAGGGATCGACGGGAACAACTCACGCGAAGGGTTGCGCACATGGGCATTCTCACTCGCCTGCGGAACGCGTTCGGCCGGTCCCGCAAGGGGCGTACGGCCGAGGCGGAGGGTGCGGAACAGGTTCCGGCCCAGGAACAGGTTCCGGCCGCGGCGCAGCAGCCGGAGGCCCAGGCCCCGTACCCGGGCCCCGAGCCGGCCGCGGACCCGCAGGCCGCTCCCCAGGTCCCGGAGCCCCGCCCCGCCCCGCGCGAGGAACGCGACGAGGAACACGAGCTGGTAGCAGCCGCCTTCAACAAAATCACCCTCCCCCACCCCACCACCCCACCCCAAGAAGAATCCACCCCACCCTCGGCCCCCACCCCGGAACCGGCCGCCTCGAAGCCCACCCCGGAGCCGAAAGCCGCCCCGGAACCCGCCTCGGAGCCCGAGCCGGGAACCGAGGCCGACCAGCCCGCAGCGGACCCGACCCCCGAACCCGCGGCCGCCGACGGCGAGGACGCCCCACAGGGGCCACCCGCACCCGACGACGCATCCCGCACGGGTGGTGCGGGTGGGAACGACTCCCCGGCCGAAGGCGAAGCCGAGGCCGAGACCGCCCACCCCCCGGCGGAGCCGACCCCCGAACCCGCGGCCGCCGACGGCGAGGCCGCCCCACAGGCGCCACCCGCACCCGACAACGCAACCCGCACGGGCGGTGCGGGTGGGAACGACTCCCCGGCCGAAGGCGAAGCCAAGGCCGAGACGACCGCCCACCCCCCGGCGGAGCCGACCCCCACCCCCAAACCCGCAACCCCCCTCACCCGCGTCAAGTCCCGCGCCCCCCTCCTCACCACCGCCTACAAGGCGGCCACCCTCACCCTCAAGAAGAACGACCTCACCGGCGCCCGCGCCAGGACCTACCTCGTCCTGGACCGCTCGGCGTCCATGCGCCCGTACTACAAGGACGGCTCCGCCCAGTCCCTCGCCGAGCAGACCCTCGCCCTCGCCGCCCACCTGGACCCCGAGGCCGCCGTCCACGTCGTCTTCTTCTCCACCGAGGTGGACGGCACCGCCACCCTCACCCTCGCCGACCACGAGAACCGGATCGACGAGGTCCACGCGAGCCTCGGCCACATGGGCCGTACGACGTACCACGCGGCGATCGAGGCGGTCCTCGCCCACCACGACGAGCACCACGCCGCGGACCCCGCCCTGGTGGTCTTCCAGACGGACGGCGCCCCCGACGCCAGAACCCCCGCCACCCAGGCCCTCACCGACGCGGCGAAGTCCCACCCCGCCGTCTTCTTCTCCTTCGTCGCCTTCGGCGAGCACGACAACAAGGCCTTCGACTACCTCCGCAAGCTGAAGACGGAGAACACCTCCTTCTTCCACGCCGGCCCGACCCCCCGCGAGCTGACGGACAAGGAGCTGTACGAGGGCATCCTGGCGGCCTGGCGCCCGTAACCGCCCGCCGTACCCACCCGCACCCACCCGCTCCCGCGCGCGCCCGCCCGCTTCCCGCCCCCTGGAACGGGAAGCGGGCGCCCCGCCCACGTCGGCTACGATTTCAAGGTTCACAGACGACCCAGAACCACGAGATCGTCACTCCGCGTAGCGACTTGGGAGCAGCCCGCGATGGCTCGACACCTCATCACCAGCGCCCTTCCGTACATCAACGGGATCAAGCACCTGGGCAACATGGTGGGGTCCATGCTCCCGGCGGACGTGTACGCGCGCTACCTGCGCCAGCGCGGCCACGACGTGCTGTACATCTGCGCCACCGACGAGCACGGCACTCCCGCGGAGCTCGCGGCGAAGGAACAGGGCATCCCGGTCGCCGAGTTCTGCGCCCAGGCGCACGACGCGCAGAAGGCGATCTACGACGGCTTCAGCCTGGCGTTCGACCACTTCGGCCGCAGCTCCTCGCGGCAGAACCACGAGATCACCCAGGAGATCGCCCGCGAGCTGAAGGCGAACGGCTTCATCGAGGAGCGCGCCATCCGCCAGGTGTACTCCAACGCCGATGGCCGTTTCCTGCCCGATCGCTACATCATCGGCACCTGCCCGCACTGCGGTTACGACAAGGCCCGCGGCGACCAGTGCGAGAACTGCACCCGGGTGCTGGACCCGACGGACCTGATCGAGCCGCGCTCCGCGATCAGCGGCAGCGCCGACCTGGAGATCCGCGAGACCAAGCACCTCTTCCTGCTCCAGTCGGCGCTGGCCGGCGAGGTCGAGGCGTGGGTGGACGAGCGCGCCGACGACTGGCCGGTGCTGGCGTCCTCCATCGCCCGCAAGTGGCTGACCGAGGGCCTGCACGACCGCGCGATCACCCGTGACCTGGACTGGGGCGTGCCGGTGCCGGCCGACACCTGGCCGGACCTGGCCGCCGAGGGCAAGGTCTTCTACGTCTGGTTCGACGCGCCGATCGAGTACATCGGCTCGACGAAGGAGTGGGCGGAGCAGGACCCGGAGCACCGCGACTGGCGTTCGTGGTGGTGGGAGTCGGACGCGGACGTCCGCTACACGCAGTTCATGGGCAAGGACAACGTCCCCTTCCACAGCGTGATGTTCCCGGCGACCCTGCTGGGCACCCGCGCCCCGTGGAAGAAGGTCGACGTCATCAAGGCGTTCAACTGGCTGAACTACTACGGCGGCAAGTTCTCCACCTCGCAGCGCCGCGGCGTCTTCACGCACGACGCGCTGGAGATCCTGCCCGCCGACTACTGGCGCTACTTCATGATGGCGAACGCCCCGGAGTCGGACGACTCGTCGTTCACCTGGGAGCACTTCACGGCCACCGTGAACAAGGACCTCGCCGACACCCTCGGCAACTTCGTCAACCGCGTGCTGTCCTTCTCCCGCAAGCGCTTCGGCGACGACGTCCCGCAGGGCGGCGAGCCGGGCCCGGCGGAGGCGAAGCTGGGCGCGGAGATCGCGCGGCTGCTCGCCGAGTACGAGGAGCAGATGGAGGCCATCCAGTTCCGCAAGGCGGCCGCCGCGCTGCGCGCCCTGTGGTCGGCGGGCAACTCCTACCTGGAGGAGAAGGCCCCCTGGCTGGAGATCAAGACCGACAAGGACGGCGCGGCCCTCACCCTGCGCACGGCGATGAACCTGATCCACCTGTACGCGGTGGTCTCCGAGCCGTTCATCCCGACGACGGCGAAGACGATGCGCTCCGCGTTCGACCTCGCCGACGACACGGCGGTCTGGGTCACTCCCGAGGAGGCGAACTCGCTGACCGCGGTGCCCGCCGGCACCCCGTTCACGGTCCCGCCGGTCCTCTTCGCCAAGCTCACCGACGACGACCTGGCGGCGTACAAGGAGCGCTTCGGCGGCGAGCCGGCCTGACCGCTGCCCGCGGCTGACGGCGAGAAGACGAAGTTCCGCACCGGACGGCGAGAAGACGAAGAGGGGCGGCCCCGCGGGGCCGCCCCTCTTGCGTGCGCCGTGTGCGGCGCCGGGGACTACTTCGGCTGCGGCTTGCGCACCGTGAGGTGCAGCTCGCGCAGGCGCGACTCGTCCAGCTCGGTCGGCGCGCCCATCATCAGGTCCTGGGCGTTGCCGTTGAGCGGGAAGGCGATCGTCTCGCGGATGTTCGGCTCGTCGGCCAGCAGCATCACGATGCGGTCGACGCCGGGGGCGATGCCGCCGTGCGGCGGGGCGCCGAAGCGGAACGCGCGGAGCATGCCCGCGAACTCCCGCTCGACGGTCTCCGCGTCGTAGCCCGCGATCTCGAAGGCCTTGAGCATGATGTCCGGCTCGTGGTTCCGGATGGCGCCGCTGGACAGCTCCACGCCGTTGCAGACGATGTCGTACTGCCAGGCCAGGATGTCCAGCGGGTCCTGGTTCTCCAGGGCGTCCAGGCCGCCCTGCGGCATGGAGAACGGGTTGTGCGAGAAGTCGATCCGCCCCGTCTCCTCGTCCTTCTCGTACATCGGGAAGTCCACGATCCAGCAGAAGCGGAACACGTCCTCCTCGAACTGGCCGGCCCGCTTGGCCGCCTCGACGCGGACCGCGCCCATGATCTTGGAGACCTCGTCGAACTCGCCCGCGCCGAAGAACACCGCGTGGCCGGGCGCCAGGGACAGCCGCTTGGTGAGCTCCGCGACGTCGTCCTCGGTGAGGAACTTCGCGATCGGGCCGGTCAGCGAGCCGTCCTCGCCGACCCGCACCCAGGCCAGGCCCTTCGCGCCCTGGGAGACGGCGTAGTCGCCCAGCTGGTCGAAGAACTTGCGCGGCTGGTCCTGGACCGCCGGCACCGGCAGGGCGCGCACGTGCTTGCCGGCGAACGCCTTGAACTCCGAGCCCGCGAAGACGTCGGTGAGGTCCACCAGCTCCGGCTTGGCGCGCAGGTCCGGCTTGTCGGAGCCGTACTTGAGCATCGCCTCGCGGAACGGGATGCGCGGGAAGGGGGAGGTGACGTGGCGGCCGCCGCCGAACTCCTCGAACAGCTCGGTCATCAGCCGCTCGATCGGCTGGAAGACGTCCTCCTGCTCGACGAAGCTCATCTCGACGTCGAGCTGGTAGAACTCGCCCGGCGAGCGGTCCGCGCGGGCGTCCTCGTCGCGGAAGCAGGGCGCGATCTGGAAGTAGCGGTCGAAGCCGGAGACCATCAGCAGCTGCTTGAACTGCTGCGGGGCCTGCGGGAGCGCGTAGAAGCGGCCGGCGTGCAGCCGGGAGGGGACGACGAAGTCGCGGGCGCCCTCGGGGGAGGTCGCCGTCAGGATCGGCGTCGCCATCTCGTTGAAGCCGAGCGCGACCATCTTGTGCCGGATGGCGGAGATCACGGCCGTGCGCAGCATGATGTTGCGGTGCATGCGCTCGCGGCGCAGGTCGAGGAAGCGGTACTCCAGGCGCCGCTCCTCGTTGACGCCGTCCTCGGCGTTGATCGTGAAGGGCAGCGGGCCGGCGGCGCCGAGCACCTCGACCTCGCCGACCTCGACCTCGACCTCGCCGGTGGGCAGGTCGGTGTTCACGTTCTCGGTTCCACGGGAGACAACCCGGCCGTCGACGCGGACGACCGTCTCCTTGGACAGCTTGTCCAGGGCCTCGTAGGCGGGCGTGCCGGGACGGGCCACGAGCTGCGTGATGCCGTAGTGGTCGCGCAGATCGATGAAGAGGATGCCGCCCAGGTCGCGCCGATTGTGCAGCCAGCCGCTCAGCCGGACGTCGGCGCCGACGTCAGAGGCGCGGAGCTCGCCGCAGGTGTGGGACCTGTACCGATGCATCGTCGTTCATCGTCCTTCGTTCGTGGTGTGCCGGAGGTGCTCACTCCGGCGGGAACGGGCACACGGCCCGGACCCGTCAAGGGTACCGGCCGCCCCAAGATCGGCTCGCCCCCATTACCGCTCTCCGCGGCGTCCGTTTTCTCCCCTTTCGGTGGCAGTGTCCGATCACATCTTCTTACAGTGGGGCAATGCGCACTGGTGAGCCCCTGCCCGCCGTCGGGGACGTCCTCGCCGCCCTCGCGACCGGACTGTGGCACTGGGACACCTCCACCGGTCTGGTGGCGGTCGACGCCGAGGCGGCCCGGCTGCTCGGGCTGCCCGCGGAGGCGGTCACCCTGACGGAGGCCCAGGTGCGCGCCCGGCTCCACCCGGTCGACTGGAACGAGATCACCGGTGTGGTCCGGCTCGCCGCCTCCGAGGGCACCCTCGCCGAGGTGCGGGTGCGGATCATGGACGAGCAGGGCCGGATCATCCGCGTCGTGCGCAGCCGCTCCCGGCCCACCTTCGACGCGCGCAAGAAGGCGTACGAGCTGACCGGCACCCTCCAGGAGGTCGCCGAGCCCACTCCCGGCTCGCCGGCCGCCCGCAGCGCCGTCACCGGCGACTGGCGGCGCTCGCGGGAGGCGTTCCTGCTGGACGCGGGCCGGGCGCTGGCCGAGGCCCGGTCCACCGCCGAGGTGCTGCGGGTGGCCGCCGGCCTGTCGATGCCCGGCTTCTCGCCCGACGGCCTGGCCGTCTTCGGCGTGGAGGGCGACCGTCTCTCGGTCATCGGCCACCACGGGCAGCGCCCCGGCGACGAGGCGCCGTTCGTGCACATGGCGCTGGACACCGACTACCCGGCCGCCGAGGTGGTGCGCACCGGCCGGGCCGTGTACCTGTCCTCCCCGGAGGAGTACCGGGCCCGCTACCCGCTCACCTGGCCGCTGGCCGAGCACTTCCACCGCCGCTCGTGGGCGTATCTGCCGCTGACCGCCTCGGGCCGCACCATGGGCGCCTGGATGGCCGCCTTCACCTATCCGGTGGCCTTCACGCCCGACGAGCGCTCGGTGCTGACCACGGTGGCCCGGATGCTCGCCCAGGCCCTCTCCCGGGCCGGCACGGCCGAGACCGAGCGCGAGCTGAGCGAGGGCCTGCAACGCTCGATGATGCCCACGCTGGGCCCCGAGGTCCCCGGCATGGACCTGGCCGCCCGCTACGTCCCCACCGGCGGCGGTCTCCAGGTCGGCGGCGACTGGTACGACATGATCCCGCTGCCCGGCGGCACCTCGCGCAGCCGCGAGAAGTCCAGGCCGGGACGGTTCGCGCTGGTCATCGGCGACGTCCAGGGGCACGACGTGCGCGCCGCCGGGCTGATGGGCCAGCTGCGCATCGCCCTGCGCGCCTACGCCTCCGAGGGGCACCGCCCGGACGCGGTCCTCTCCCGCGCCTCCCGCTTCCTGCACGGCATCGTCAACGACGGCGCCCCCACCGACGACCCGGCCGACCTGCGCTTCGCCACCTGCCTGTACGCGGAGGTCGATCCGCGCACCGGGGTGCTGGAGGTGGCCCGCGCCGGGCACCCCGACCCGGTGATCCGGATGAAGGACGGGACGGTGCTGCAACGGCCCACCGCGGGCGGGCTGCCGCTCGGCGTCGACCCGGACCCCGACTACCCGACCACCCGGTTCACGCTGGAGGCGGGCGAGACGATGATGGTCTGCACCGACGGCCTGATCGAGACCGGCGGCCACGACCTGGACACCGGCTGGCAGCGCATCCGCGCCATCCTGGAACGGCACGAGGGCGACACCGAGGAGCTCGCCGACGCGCTCGTCCAGGGCGTCCACGGCCCCTCCTCGCACTACACCACGGGCCCGCTGGTGGACCGCCGCGAGGACGACATCGCCGTCCTGCTGCTGAGCCGCCGCTGCGAGGGCCACGGCGGCACGGTGAGCCTGCCCGAGGTGCGGCGCACCCTGCTGACGGTCGCGCAGGCCGAGCCCGAGCGGGTCGCGGTGGCCCGCCAGCAGCTGCGCCAGCTGCTGCACGACTGGTCGTCCGAGGAGCAGGTGGACTCGGCGGTGCTGCTGGTGAGCGAGATGCTGACCAACGTGCTCGTGCACACCGACACCGACGCCCTGCTGCTGGCCGAGGTGAGCGGCGAGCGGGGCGAGCGGCGGATGCGGGTGGAGGTCACCGACGCCGGCGACGACCTCCCGCACAAGCGCCGGCCGGGCGAGCTGGCCTCCTCCGGGCGCGGTCTGATCCTGATCGAGCTCCTCGCCGACGCGTGGGGCGTCGAGCCGCGGGGCGTGGGCAAGAGCATCTGGTTCGAGCTGTACGAACCGCCGTGGGAGACGAAGCGGTAGCGGCGGGGGCGGGCGAGGAGCCGTGCCGCGCCAGGGCCTCTGGGCGGTGTACAGGTCCAGGCGGCATACCGGTCCAGGCGGCGTACCGGTCTAGGCGGCGTACCGGTCTAGGCGGCGTACCGGTCGTGGACCTCGTGGGCGATGCCGAAGGCCGCCGCCGTCATCGGCACCGCCAGCAGCATCCCGACGATGCCCGCGACCGACGCCCCCGCAGCGATCGCCAGCAGCACCGCCGCCGGATGCATCTGCACGGTCCGGCTCTGGATCAGCGGCTGGAGCACATGCCCCTCCAGCAACTGCACGGCGACGACCACGCCGAGCACCCACAGCGCGACGACGAACCCGCGGTCGGCGAGCGCGACCAGCACGGACACCGCGCCGGAGATGAACGCCCCCAGGTAGGGGATGTACGCCCCCACGAACACCAGCGCACCCAGTCCCAGGGCGCCGGGCACGTCCAGCAGGACCAGGCCCACGGTGATGCAGACGGCGTCGATGAACGCGATGATCGTGGTCCCGCGCATGAACCCCTCGACGGCGGCGAACGCCCGCCGGGCCATGCTCTCGACCGTGTCGGCGCTGCCGCCCGGGGAGAGCGCGCGCAGGGTGCGCCGGGCCCGCTCGGCGTCGCGCAGGAAGAAGAAGACCAGCAGCAGCGCCAGGACGGCCATGGCGAGGTACTCGGCGACGGCGCTGACCCCGCTGATGACGCCGGAGGCGGCGGTCCCGCCGAACTTGGACAGCAGATCCTTGCCGCGCCCGGCCAGGTCGGACAGCGAGGTGCCGGGCGTCCCCAGATGGGAGGAGAGCGACTTCGCCGCGTTCTCCAGGGAGTCGGCGATCTGCTGCCAGCTGTCGATCAGCGCGCGCACCACGACGTAGCCGGTGCCGCCGACGACGACGAGGACGGCGGCGCAGGTGATCCCGGCCGCCAGCGAACGGTTGACCCTCGCCCGCACCAGCCGGCGGAACAGCGGCCGCAGCAGCGCGGTGCCCAGCAGCGCCAGCAGCACGGGGATCACGGCGGTGCGGAACACCACGCACAGCCGCACCACGATCCACACCACCCCGGACAGGAGCAGCACGACGGCGCACCAGGCGGCGAGACGCCGGACGGACTCGGGCAGCAGGGACACCCCCTCAGCGCACCACGCACCGGGCGGACTGTCCTGCGCGGACACTCCGCCCGGGTGACGCGGGCGCCGCCCGGGGGCGCGGACCCGGGCCGGGATCAGCCCTGGGGGCCGGTCTCCGTCATGCCGTGGACGGCCGGGACGGTGCCCAGGCGGCCCTTCTGGAAGTCCTCGAAGGCCTGCATCAGCTCGTCGCGGGTGTTCATGACGAACGGGCCGTAGTGGGCCATCGGCTCCCGGATCGGCCGGCCGCCGAGCAGGACGACCTCCAGGTCCGGCGTGCGGGAGTCCTGCTTGTCGTCCGCGCGGACGGTGACCGAGGAACCGGCTCCGAAGACCGCGGCCTGACCGAGGTGGACCGGCCGGCGCTCGGCGCCCACCGTGCCGCGCCCGGCGAGGACGTAGGCGAGGCCGTTGAAGTCCTCGCGCCAGGGCAGGGTGACCTCCGCGCCCGGGGCGAGCGTCGCGTGCACCATCGTGATCGGCGTGTGGGTGGCACCCGGACCCTGGTGGCCGTCCAGCTCGCCGGCGATGACGCGCAGCAGCGCGCCGCCGTCGGGGGAGGTGAGCAGCTGGACGCTGCCGCCGCGGATGTCCTGGTACTTCGGGGCCATCATCTTGTCCTTGGCCGGCAGGTTCACCCACAGCTGGAGGCCGTGGAAGAGGCCGCCGGACAGGACGAGGGACTCCGGCGGCGCCTCGATGTGCAGCAGGCCGCTGCCCGCCGTCATCCACTGGGTGTCGCCGTTGGTGATGGTGCCCCCGCCGCCGTGGCTGTCCTGGTGGTCGAAGATCCCGTCGATGATGTAGGTGACGGTCTCGAAGCCGCGGTGCGGGTGCCAGGGGGTGCCCTTGGGCTCGCCCGGCGCGTACTCCACCTCACCCATCTGGTCCATCATGATGAACGGGTCGAGGTGCTGGTAGCTGATGCCGGCGAACGCCCGGCGCACCGGGAAGCCCTCGCCCTCGAAACCGCTCGGCGCGGTCGTGACGGCGAGCACGGGCCGGGCGACGGCATCGGCGGGCGCGGCCACACGGGGCAGCGCCAGCGGGTTCTCGACGGTCACTGCGGGCATGTCGGTACCTCCTCGGGGGGCGTGTCGGCCACTCTAGTTGAGCATTCAACTTCCTGCCAGCTCCAACAAGGGAAGCCCGGAGGCCATTCCCTCCGGGCTTCGGGCCCCACAAGACCAGGCGCACGCGCCCGCACGGCCGCGCGCACGGCCGTACGGCCCAGGCGTCAGCCGTACATCCGGCGCATCGCGAAGTCGACCATCTGCTCGACCGCCTTGGCGTCGAACACCATCCGGTGCTCGCCCTCCATGTCGAGCACGAAGCCGTACCCCGTGGGCAGCAGGTCGATCACCTCAGCGCCGGTGATCACGAAGTACTTGGACTCCTTGCCCGCGTACCGCCGCAGCTCCTTGAGCGAGGTGAACATCGGGATCACCGGCTGCTGGGTGTTGTGCAGCGCGAGGAAACCGGGCGTGTCACCGCGCGGGCAGTACACCTTCGAGGTGGCGAAGATCTGCTGGAAGTCCTCGGCGGCCAGCTGCCCGGTGGTGAACGCACGGACCGCGTCCGCGAGCGAGGGCGGGGACGGCTCGGGGTACAGCGGCTGCTGCTGTCCGTAGCCGCCCGCCATGCCCCCCGCCATACCGCCCGGCATCTGCTCCTGCGGCGGCGCGTACTGCTGCTGCGCCGCGCCCCCGTCCATCGGCTGGCCGTATCCGTACATGCGCCAAGCGTACCGACGCGCCCGCGGGCGCAGGGCGGGGACGGACGCTCCCGGCCGGCCCGCCCCTCGGGCCCCGGCGGTCACACCGGTCACACCCGCCGATAAGAGACGCGTCACAGACGGACGGTCAGGGGTTGCGTCTTATTACCGACGGGTAGCATCATCGGAGCTACTAGTTGGTACGCGAACCAGACGCGAACCGGACGCGAGGAGACAGTGCCTCGCCGAGTCCTCGACGGGAGCCGTGGCCATGGGGCACTACAAGTCCAACCTCCGCGACATCGAGTTCAACCTCTTCGAGGTCCTCGGACGCGACAAGCTGTACGGCACCGGTCCGTTCGAGGAGATGGACACCGAGACCGCCAAGAGCATCCTGGAGGAGCTGGCCCGCCTCTCCGAGAACGAGCTGGCGGAGTCCTTCGCCGACGCCGACCGCAACCCGCCGGTGTTCGACCCCGAGACCAACACCGCCCCGGTACCGGCCTCCTTCAAGAAGAGCTACCAGGCCTTCATGGACTCCGAGTACTGGCGGCTCGGCCTGCCCGAGGAGATCGGCGGCACCACCTCGCCGCGCTCCCTGATCTGGGCCTACGCCGAGCTGATCCTGGGCGCCAACCCGGCCGTGTGGATGTACTCCTCCGGCCCGGCCTTCGCCGGCATCCTCTTCGAGGAGGGCAACGAGGTCCAGAAGCACATCGCCAAGGTCGCCGTGGAGCGCCAGTGGGGCTCCACGATGGTGCTCACCGAGCCCGACGCCGGCTCCGACGTGGGCGCCGGCCGCACCAAGGCGGTCCAGCAGGAGGACGGCTCCTGGCACATCGAGGGCGTGAAGCGCTTCATCACCTCCGGTGAGCACGACATGTCGGAGAACATCCTCCACTACGTGCTCGCGCGGCCCGAGGGCGCCGGCCCCGGCACCAAGGGCCTGTCCCTCTTCCTCGTCCCGAAGTTCGAGTTCGACTTCGAGACCGGCGAGCTGGGCGAGCGCAACGGCGTCTACGCCACCAACGTCGAGCACAAGATGGGCCTGAAGGCCTCCAACACGTGCGAGATGACCTTCGGCGACCGCCACCCCGCCAAGGGCTGGCTGATCGGCGACAGGCACGACGGCATCCGCCAGATGTTCCGCATCATCGAGTTCGCCCGCATGATGGTCGGCACGAAGGCGATCTCCACGCTCTCCACCGGCTACCTGAACGCGCTGGAGTACGCCAAGGAGCGCGTCCAGGGCACCGACCTGGCCGACTTCATGGACAAGGCCGCGCCCAAGGTCACCATCACCCACCACCCCGACGTGCGCCGCTCGCTGATGACCCAGAAGGCGTACGCCGAGGGCATGCGCGCCCTGGTGATGTACACCGCCTCGGTCCAGGACGAGATCCAGCTCAAGGAGGCGAACGGCGAGGACGCCGCCGCCGAGCACGCCCTGAACGACCTGCTCCTGCCGATCGTCAAGGGCTACGGCTCCGAGAAGGCCTACGAGCAGCTCGCCCAGTCGCTCCAGACCTTCGGCGGCTCCGGGTTCCTCCAGGAGTACCCGATCGAGCAGTACATCCGCGACGCCAAGATCGACACCCTGTACGAGGGCACCACCGCGATCCAGGGCCAGGACTACTTCTTCCGCAAGATCGTCCGCAACCAGGGCGCCGCGCTGAACTCGCTCGCCGAGGACATCAAGAAGTTCCTCGCCCTGGCGACCGGCGGCGCCGAGCTGGCCGGCGCCCGCGAGCACCTGGCCAAGGCCGCCGTCGAGCTGGAGGCCGTCGTCGGCGTCATGCTGACCGACCTCGCCGCCACCGAGCAGGACGTCAAGAGCATCTACAAGGTGGGCCTGAACACCACCCGCCTGCTGCTGGCCTCCGGTGACGTGGTCGTCGGCTACCTGCTGCTCAAGGGCGCGGCGATCGCCGCCGAGAAGCTGGAGACCGCCTCCGCCAAGGACAAGCCGTTCTACACGGGCAAGATCGCGGCGGCGAAGTTCTTCGCGGCCAACGTCCTGCCGGGCGTCACCCTGGCCCGCAAGCTGTCGGAGAAGGTCGACCTGGACCTGATGGAGCTGGACGAGGCCGCCTTCTAGTCCGTTCCGCACGAGGTCCCCACGAGGTCCGCACGAGGGTCCGCTCCCACACCGGGAGCGGACCCTCGTCCGTCGTTAAGGTGAACCCATGAGCACAAGCCGGCCCTTCGACCGCGGCCACACCGACGACCTGATGTCCTTCCTGACGGCCAGCCCGTCGCCCTACCACGCCGTGGCGAGCGCCGCCGCGCGGCTGGAGAAGGCGGGCTTCCGGCAGGTCGCCGAGACGGACGCCTGGGACGCCTCGACGGGCGGCAAGTACGTACTGCGCGGCGGCGCGATCATCGCCTGGTACGTCCCCGAGGGCGCCGCGCCGCACACCCCGTTCCGCATCGTCGGCGCGCACACCGACTCGCCCAACCTGCGCGTCAAGCCGCGGCCCGACACCGGGGCGCACGGCTGGCGCCAGGTCGCCGTGGAGATCTACGGCGGCCCGCTGATGAACTCCTGGCTCGACCGCGACCTCGGCCTGGCGGGCCGGCTCACCCTGCGCGACGGCTCGACCCGCCTGGTGAACGTCGACCGCCCGCTCCTGCGCGTCCCGCAGCTCGCCATCCACCTGGACCGCGCGGTCTCCACCGACGGCCTCAAGCTCGACAAACAGCGCCACCTCCAGCCGGTGTGGGGCCTGGGCGACGATGTCCGCGACGGCGACCTGATCGCGTTCCTGGAGCAGGAGGCGGGCCTCGCCGCGGGCGACGTGGCCGGCTGGGACCTGATGACGCACTCCGTGGAACCGCCCGCCTACCTCGGCCGCGACCGCGAACTGCTGGCCGGGCCGCGCATGGACAACCTGCTGTCCGTGCACGCGGGCACGGCCGCCCTGGCCGCGGTGGCCGCCGGCGGCGCCGACCTGCCGTACCTCCCGGTGCTGGCCGCCTTCGACCACGAGGAGAACGGCTCCCAGTCCGACACCGGCGCCGACGGACCGCTGCTCGGCGGCGTGCTGGAGCGCTCGGTGTTCGCGCGCGGCGGCTCCTACGAGGACCGGGCGCGCGCCTTCGCCGGCACCGTCTGCCTGTCCTCGGACACCGGCCACGCGGTGCACCCGAACTACGCCGAGCGCCACGACCCGACCCACCACCCGCGCGCGGGCGGCGGCCCCATCCTCAAGGTCAACGTCAACAACCGCTACGCCACCGACGGTTCGGGCCGTGCGGTGTTCGCGGCGGCCTGCGAGAAGGCCGGCGTCCCCTTCCAGACCTTCGTCTCCAACAACTCCATGCCGTGCGGCACGACGATCGGCCCGATCACCGCGGCCCGGCACGGCATCCGGACCGTCGACATCGGCGTGGCCATCCTCTCCATGCACAGCGCACGCGAACTGTGCGCCGTGGACGACCCGTTCCTGCTGGCGAACGCGCTGGTGGCGTTCCTGGAGGGCTGAGCGGCCGCGGGCCCGGCCGGGCCCGCGCACCGGCCGCCGAAGGGCTCGGAGCGGCCGTGCGGGGCCGCCGCCGCATGTTCACCGGGCTTGCGGGTATCCGGAGTTGACCGGAAGGGACCGGACGGGCCGGAACCGCCGGACCTGACACCGGACTAGGAGGCGACACTCATGGGCCTCGGCGGGTGCATCATCCTCATCGCCGTGGGAGCCATCCTCACGTTCGCGACCGACTGGCACGTGCAGAGCGTCAACGTGCACCTGGTCGGAGTGATCCTCATGATCGTCGGCGTGATCGGAGTGACCACGTTCAGCAGCATCGCCCGGCGCCGCCGTGTGATGGTGCCCCCCACGACGACGGTCGTCGAAGAGGAGCGCCACCACCACGCGCGCGACGGCTACAGCGACGGCTACGGCGTCTGATCCACGCCCCACGCCTTCAGTACGGCGGGACGGCGGTACGGCGGGACGGTGTTCCCGGTCAGGCGTCCAGTCCGGCCAGGACCAGCGGCAGCCGGTCCGCGCCGGCGTCGGACAGCCGCACCGGGACGCCCCAGTCCTGCTGGTGCACGTGGCAGGCCGGGTACTCGTTGGCCGGGTCGTCGTCGCACGAGGCCGCCATCGCGGAGACGTGCAGGACGCCCTCGGGCACGGCCGGGTTCAGCTCCAGCGGGCGGGACAGGTCCGTCCCCGCGCCCTCGCCCGCCAGCAGCAGCTCGGGCGGGGTGGCGGAGACCAGCAGACGCGTCGACGGACCGTAGCGCGTGTCCAGCTTCTGGCCCGCCGGGGCCTGGAAGATCACGTCGAGGCGCAGCGCGCCGGGCGCCACCTCGGTGGCCGCCCGCCGCGTGCGGTGGGCGACGGCCTCGACCCGCACCGCCTCCTGAGGCAACCGCAGCCGGGTCAGCCGGTGCCGCGCCGACTCCACCACCACGATGTCCTCGCCGACGAGCACCGCGTCGCTGGGCTCGCGCAGATCGGTGGCGAGCGTGGTGACCTCGCCGCTCGCCGGGTCGTAGCGGCGTAGGGCGTGGTTGTACGTGTCGCTGACGGCGACCGAGCCGTCCGGCAGCGCGGTGACGCCCAACGGGTGCTGGAGCAGCGCCTGTCCGGCCGCGCCGTCCCGGTGGCCGAAGTCGAACAGCCCGGTGCCGACGGCGGTGCGGACGTGCCCGTCCGGGTCCACCCAGCGCAGGGCGGAGGTCTCGGAGTCGGCGACCCACAGCCGCTCGGGCGTGGCCGCGAGCCCGGAGGGCTGGGCGAACCACGCCTCGGCGCCGGGGCCGTCGACCAGGCCCTCGTTGGTCGTCCCGGCGGTGACGGACACCGTCGCGTCGGCCGGGTCGTACGCCCACAGCTGGTGCACGCCCGCCATGGCGATCCACACCCGGCCCCGCCACCAGGCGACGTCCCAGGGCGAGGACAGGTTCACCTCGCGCGCCGGGCCCGAGGCGGCCTCGCCCTGCATCCACTGGCGGCCGGTGCCGGCCAGGGTCGTGGTCAGGCCCGTCGCCGGGTCGAAGCGGCGCAGCGCGTGGTTGACGGTATCGGCGACCACGACGGCGCCGTCGTCGAGCAGGGCGAGGCCCTGCGGCTCGTTGAAGGCCGCCTCCTCGGGGCCGCCGTCGGCGAACCCGCGCGCGCCGGAGCCGATCCGGCGCACCACGCTCTCGCCGTCCGCCGCCAGCTCCACCAACTGGTGCCGGGTGGTGTCGCTGACCAGGAACCCCCCGGACGGCAGCAGCAGGGCCTTGCCCGGGAAGCGCAGGGTGGTGGGCTGCGGCTCCGGCGCCACGTACGGGCCGTCGCCGCGGCGCAGGGTGCCCTTGGCGGCGTGCTCGGCCTCCAGCTCCGCCACCAGCTTCCCGAGGGCGTGCGCGTGGCCCTCGCCGGCGTGCTGGGCGACGACGTAGCCCTCGGGGTCGATCACGACGAGCGTGGGCCAGGCCCGCACCGCGTACTGCTTCCAGGTGGCCAGTTCGGGGTCGTCGAGCACCGGGTGCTCCACGCCGTACCGCTCCACGGCGTCCACCACCGCCTGGTGCTCCGCCTCGTGCACGAACTTCGGCGAGTGCACACCGATGATCACCACGGTGTCCCGGTGCTCCTCCTCCAGCTCCCGCAGCTCATCCAGGACGTGCAGGCAGTTGACGCAGCAAAATGTCCAAAAATCCAAGATCAACGTGCGGCCTCGGAAGTCGGCGAGCTTGAGATGCTTGCCGCCGGTGTTGATCCATCCGCCCTTGCCGATCAGCTCGGGGGCGCGGACGCGGGCGCGGCGGGTGGTCGGGGCCGGGGACGATTCGCTCATGGATCAAGGGTGCCACCCGCCGCCGGCGACCGTCGCCGGGGCGGCGCTCAGCCTGTCAGCCCACCGGCCGCGTCGGCGGGCGCCCGCCGGGGAAACGGTGAGGGCATGAGACTCCTCGTACGCGACCGGATCCTCGGCATCGGTGACGACTACTGGATCGAGGACGAGCACGGCGCCAAGGTGTTCCTCGTCGACGGCAAGGCGATGCGGCTGCGGGACACCTTCGAGCTGAAGGACACCCGGGGCCGGGTGCTGATCGACATCCATCAGAAGATGCTGTCCCTGCGCGAGACGATGGTCATCGAGCGGGACGGCGAGGCCCTGGCGAAGGTCCGCCGCAAACGCCTCTCGCTGCTGCGCAACCACTACCGGGTGACGCTGGTGGACGGCACCGAGCTGGACGTCAGCGGCAAGATCCTCGACCGGGAGTTCGCCGTCGAGTACGACGGCGAACTGCTCGCGGTGATCTCCCGGCGCCGGCTGAGCCTGGTGGACACCTACGGCATCGACGTCGTACGCGACGACGCCGACCCGGCCCTGCTGATCGCGGTGGCCGTCTGCGTGATCCACCTGGCGGAGAAGGAACGGGACGAGCGGTAGCGCCGGGGCGGCGACGCCCGGGCGGGCTGCTGACGGGGCGCGGACCGGTCGGCCGGACGCGGGCTGCCGGCCAGGCACGGGCCGGTCGGCCGGACGGGCACGGGCCGGTCGGCCGGACGGGCACGGGCGCCGGACGCGGGCTGCCGGACGGACTCGTGCTGCTCGGTCGGACGCAGGCCGCTCGGCCGGGCACGAGCCGTCGGACGCGCACGAGCCGCCGGACGGGGGCACGGGCTGCTCGGCCGGACACCGGCCGCCAGACGGACGCCGGCCGCCAGACGGACGCGGGCCGCCAGACGGGCACGAGCCGCAGGCCAGGCGCGGGCTACCCGGCCGGGCACGGGCTGCCGGGACGCTCGCCCGGACGCGGGACGCTCGGCCGGGCACGGGCTGCTCGGCCGGGCACGGGCTGCTCGGCCGGGCACGGGCTGCTCGGCCGGGCACGGGCTGCTCGGCCGGGCACGGGCTGCTCGGCGGGGCGCGGGCCGCCGGCCGGGCGCGGGCCGCCGGACCGGCGTGGGGCGGTCAGTGGCGTGGGGATTCCAGGCCCAGTACCCGGTCCTTCAGGGCCGGGAACCGCTCGCGTGTCGCGGCGACCTCCGCCGGGTCGAACTCGACCGTGAGCACCTCCTCGTCGTGACCGGCCTCGGCCAGCACCTCGCCCCACGGATCGACCACGATCGAGTGACCGGCCTGGGGAACCCCGGCGTGGGCGCCGGCCGTTCCACAGGCGAGCACGAACGCCTGGTCCTCCACCGCCCGCGCCCGGGCCAGCAGCGTCCAGTGCGCGCGCCGCCGCTCGGGCCAGCCCGCCGGGACCACCAGGATCTCGGCCCCGGCGTCGACCAGGGAGCGGAAGAGTTCGGGGAAACGGAGGTCGTAACAGGTCGCCAGACCGAGCGTGGTGTCCGGCAGCGGGACCGTCACCGGTTCGCGCCCCGCCCCCATCAGCACGGCCTCGCCCCGATCGAAGCCGAAGCGGTGGATCTTGCGGTAGGAGGCGACCAGGTCGCCCGCCGGGGAGATGACGAGGGAGGTGTTGTAGACGGTGCCCTCGGGCGCGCACTCGGGGATCGAGCCGGCGTGCAGCCACACGCCCGCGTCGCTCGCCGCCTTCGCCATCGCCTCGTACGTCGGCCCGTCCAGCGTCTCGGCCGCCGCCTGGAACGCGTCGAAGGCGAAGGCTCCGGTGGTCCACAGTTCGGGGAGCACGACGAGATCGGCTCCGGCCTGCTCGCGGACGAGCGCGGCGGCCCGCCGCCGGCGGGATTCGACCGATTCGCCCTCGTCCACGGCGATCTGGATCAGCGAGGCGCGCACACTACCACCGTCCTGGCATTCGAGTTGTCCACACGGGCCTACGATCGTCACACGAAAGCACTGCCGGGGTGCTTCACAGCAGCGTAACTTGGGGGTCCTCCCCGCTCGAAGCGGAGCGAGAGCGCGGGAGAATCGCCAGACACCCGCCGACCGCAGCCACCGCCCACTGGCAATGCCGCCGCCACCTGCCCGTGTACCGACCGCCGAGGGGTCCCGTTCCGTGAGTCTGCATCCCGTCCTCCAGCCCTACGCCGATGCCTGGACCCACTCCGTCGAGGCGATATCCGAGCTGGTGCAGCCGCTCGTGGAGGGCGAGTGGAACCGGCGGACCCCGTGCCCGGGCTGGTCGGTGCGGGACATCGTCTCGCATGTGATCGGCATGGACTGCGAGGCGCTGGGCGACCCGCGGCCCATCCACTCGCTGCCGCGCGACCTGTTCCACGTCACCAACGACCACCAGCGGTACATGGAGATGCAGGTCGACGTCCGCCGCCACCACACGGCGCCGGAGATGACCTCCGAGCTGGAGTACACGGTCATCCGCCGCAACCGCCAGCTGCGCAACGAGTCCCGGGACCCGGGCGCCAAGGTGCGCGGTCCGCTCGGCACGGAGATCACCCTGGAAGAGTCCATGCGCTACCGGGCGTTCGACATCTGGGTGCACGAGCAGGACCTGCGCGCCGCCCTCGGCCGCCCCGGCGACCTGGACTCGCCCGGCGCGCACGTCGCCCGGGACTATCTGCTCGACGCCCTGCCGCGGGTGGTCGCGGAGAAGGCGGACGCGCCGCGCAGTTCGGCGATCGTCTTCGACGTGCACGGCCCGGTGGAGTTCCTGCGGACGATCCGCGTCGACATCCAGGGCCGCGGCACCCTGGAGACGGCCCCGGCTCTCGGCCCGGCCGCCTCCCTCACCCTCGACTGGGAGACGTACGTCCGCCTCGCCTGCGGCCGCACCACCCCCGAAGCGGTCGCGGACCGCGTCAAGACGGACGGCGACCCGGACCTCTCCGCGGCCATCCTCCGCAACTTCCCGGTGACGCAGTAACCCGGTCCGGCAGACGGCCGTTCCACCTCTGCTCCCAAGGAAACGGGCGGCCGCCCCGTGCCGTCACAGCTGCGGGCAGTCGTGCCGCCGGGGCGGCACGGGCGGGCGCGGCGGCACGTCGACTCACCGCCGAGCCCAGCGCAACCCAGCGCGGCGCGGCGCCGCGTCACGCGGGGACGTGCACCGTCTCCACCCGGCTGGCCACCAACCGCTCCCGCTCCCGCCGGGCCACCCGCCCGCGCAGCCGCAGAATCTGCGAGACCCCCACCGCCTGCAGCACGAACACCGCCGAGAACGCGACCCGGTAGTCGTCCCCGGTGGCGTCCAGCAGCACCCCGATCGCGAACAACGTCGTCATCGAGGCAACGAAACCGCCCATGTTGGTGATCCCGGAGGCGGTCCCCTGACGCTCCGCCGGGTTCGCCGGCCGGGCGAAGTCGAACCCGATCATCGAGGCAGGCCCGCACGCCCCGAGGACCACGCACAGCACCACCAGCAGCCACATCGGCGCCCGTCCCCCGGGACACGCCAGCGTCGCCGCCCACGCGACGGCCGTCGCCGCCACCGTCCCCAGCGCCAGCGGCAGCCGCGCCGCGTGATGCCGGGCGACGATCTGCCCGTAGACGAGCCCGACGGCCATGTTCGACAGCACGACCAGCGTGAGCAGGTCGCCCGCGCTCCCCCGCGACAGCCCCTGTGCCTCCACCAGGAACGGCAGGCCCCACAGCAGCAGGAACACCATGGCCGGGAACTGCGTGGTGAAGTGCACCCACATCCCCAGCCGCGTCCCCGGCTCCCGCCAGGACGCGGCGATCTGCCGCCGCACGTACGCGGCGCCCCGATGCGACTGCGGCGCCGGTTCGAACCCCTCGGGGTGGTCCTTCAGGAGCAGCGCCAGCAGCACCAGCACCACCGCACCGGCCACCGCGCTGCCGCCGAACGCCCAGGTCCAGCCCACCCCGTGCAGCAGCCGGGCCAGCACCAGCGTGGAGACCAGGTTGCCCGCCATGCCGACGAGTCCGGCGAGCTGCGCGACCAGCGGCCCGCGCCGGGCGGGGAACCACCGGGTGCCCAGCCGCAGCACGCTGATGAACGTCATCGCGTCGCCGCAGCCCAGCAGCGCGCGCGAGGCGAGCGCGCTGCCGTAGGTCGGGGAGAAGGCGAAGCCGAGCTGTCCCGCCGTGAACAGGACGACGCCGATGCCCAGCACCTTCTTGGTGCCGAGCCGGTCGACCAGCAGGCCGACGGGTATCTGCATGCCCGCGTACACGAGCAGCTGGAGGATCGAGAACGTGGACAGCGCGGAGGCGTTGACGTGGAACCGGTCGGCGGCGTCGAGACCGGCGACGCCGAGCGAGGTGCGGAAGATGACGGCGACGAAGTAGACGGCGACGCCGATGCCCCACACGGCGACCGCGCGCCGTCCGCCGGGCGGGTCGCCGGGCAGCGTCACGGCGGCCGTGGGACGGCTGGTGGAGGAGCTCATCGGACCTCTCCCCGGGCCAGGTGGGAGAACCAGCTGACGTGTCCGTGCACGATGTCGACGGCGGCCTCGGCGTCGCCCTCGCGCAGCGCCGTGAGGATCGCCTCGTGCTCGGCGAGGGTCTTGGCGATCCGGTCGGGATGGGAGTGCATGACGGCGACGCCCATCCGCAGCTGCCGGTCGCGCAGCTGGTCGTAGAGGCGGGAGAGGATCTCGTTGCCGCCGCTGCGGACGATCTCGGCGTGGAAGCAGCGGTCGGTGACGGCGGCGGCGGCCAGATCGCCGGCGGCGGCCTGCCGCTTCTGCTGTTCGAGCAGTTCCTCCAGCCGCCGCAGCAGACCGGCCGGGGCGGGCACGGCCTTGCGCACCGCGTGGCCCTCGACGAGCCGCCGGGTCTCGACGACGTCCGCGATCTCCTGCGCGGAGACCGGCAGGACGAGCGCTCCCTTCTTCGGGTAGAGCTTGAGCAGCCCCTCGACCTCGAGGCGGAGCAGCGCCTCGCGCACCGGGGTGCGCGACACCCCGACGGCCTCGGCCAGCTCGCCCTCGGTCAGCAGGGTGCCGCCCTCGTAGCGGCGGTCGAGCACGGCTTGCTTGACGTGGGTGTACACACGGTCGGCGGCCGGGGGCCGCTTCACGGACGAGATCATGTCCACAGCATAGATACAACACGTACACAAGACTCGCCCCGTCCAGCATGCGGACCGCGCGGACCACGGGGCACCCGTCCCCGGCAACCGCACAACCTTCTGTGCTAGTTACGAGTCAGACACGTGCGGCCCCACTTTGCTGGGTACTCAACTCTGCCGCACCGTAGGGGCATTCAACGTATTCGGGGTACCTCACTTGAAAACCGGCATCAAGGCCATCCGCCTCCGCAGAGCCACCGCCGTCGCCATGACCACCGGCGCCGTCCTCGCCACCGGTGCGCTCACCGCCCTGCCCGCGCAGGCCGTCACCGCGCCTTCGATCGTGGCCAAGGGCGGCTACGTGATGAACAACGCGAACAGCGCGTCGCTCTACACGAAGTCCGCGGACACCAAGCTGTCCACCGGCTCCACCACGAAGATCATGACCGCCAAGGTCGTGCTCGCGCAGAAGAACCTGAACCTCGACGCCAAGGTCACCATCCAGAAGGCGTACAGCGACTACGTCGTCAAGAACAACGCCTCCCAGGCCCACCTCATCGTGGGCGACAAGGTGACCGTGCGTCAGCTGCTGTACGGCCTGATGCTGCCCTCGGGCTGCGACGCCGCGTACGCGCTGGCCGACAAGTACGGCACCGGCTCGACCACCTCCGCGCGGGTGAAGTCGTTCATCGGCAAGATGAACACCGCCGCGAAGGACCTGAAGCTGACGAACACGCACTTCGACTCGTTCGACGGCATCGGCAACGGCAAGAACTACTCGACGCCGCGCGACCTGACGAAGATCGCCAGCAGCGCGATGAAGAGCGCCAACTTCCGCGCGATCGTGAAGACCAAGTCGTACACGGCCAAGACCGTCACCAAGACGGGCAGCACCCGCACGATGGCGACCTGGACCAACACGAACACGCTGCTGAGCAGCTACAAGGGCGCCATCGGCGTGAAGACGGGCTCCGGCCCCGAGGCCAAGTACTGCCTGGTCTTCGCCGCCACCCGCGGCAACAAGACCGTCATCGGCACGGTCCTGGCCTCCTCCTCCATCAACCAGCGCGCCACCGACGCCACCAAGCTCCTCAACTACGGCTTCGCCCGCCTGGGCTGAGCCCTCCGGCAGGACGAGGGGCCCGTCGCCGACCACCGGCGACGGGCCCCTTTTCCCTGCGGGGAACACGTTCCGCGACGACACCGCCATACACGCCGCCGGCCGTCCTCCGGACCGGTTCCGGTGATCTTCCCCCTCAATCGTGAACATCCCTGGGCGAACTGGCATATTCACTTTTCTTCGTTCTACCTTCCGCAGCGGAGGTGGTTCACGTGAACGAACCCAGCAAACAGCCCGAGTCGACCGGTCGCCACGAGGCGATCGACGTCAGCGACTTCGTCTACGCGGCGACCGGAGCCCGCGTACGACGGCTCACCATGCCGGACGGGGCCCATTGGTTCCCGGCCGTCGACGTCTGCAAGGAGCTTGGCCACACCAACTCTCGGCAGGCTCTCGCCGACCATGTCCCGGAGGGTCATCGAGAGATCCTCGAGACCGTAACTGGAGCTTACGGTCTCAGCATTCCCGCAGGTAGAGAGTGGCGTCGAGACCTGAATGTGCTCTCTCTGCAAGGTCTCGTCCTGCTCGTCAACGCCTGCACCAAGCCCGCCTGCGCGCCCTTCAAGCAGTGGGTCGCGGAGGTGATCGAGACCGTGCAGCGGGAGGGGTCCTACAGCCTGGAGGAGGCCGAGGTGCAGCCGGCCGGCCCGGGCGCCCCGATCGCCTACGCCATGCCGGAACAGGTCGCCGAGGCCATCGTCCGGCTGGAGGCGCACAACCTCCAGGTGGACGAGGACCTTGCAGTCGCACAGCGTGAAGCGCTCACGCTGCAGAAGGAGATGCTGGCCACCCAGCAGGCGACCCTGGCCACCCAGCAGGCCGCCCTCACCACCGAGCAGGCCGCCCTCGCCGCCCAGCAGGCCGCCCTCGTCGCCCAGCAGGCCATGGCGCAGGCCATGGAGCGCATCGCCGACCGGCTCGACGGCCTCGTCCTGGGCCGCCCCTCGCCCACCGGGACGTTCGGCGACCACGCCACCACGGAGTCCGTTCTCGCCGACTGGCGGCGCCGGCTGTCCGTGACGGAGGACGTCTGGACGGTGGCCGTGGTGATCGCGCCGGTCCTCGTCGAACAGGGCGAGCTGCGGGTGCCGATCGAGTCCATCGCGGCCCGCACCGGATTGACCGTGCGCCGGGTCAACGACTGCCTCCGCATGCTGCGCAGGCACGCCTGCATCCGCTCCCGGGGCGCGGCGGAGAACGGGGCGCCTGTGTACGTGCTCCACCAGACCTGACCCACGGCCCGTCGGGGCCGGATCGGGAGCAAAAAAGGAGGGGGCGGTCGCAATCCGAAGTTGCGGCCGTCCCCTCCAGGTACGACAGGTTACGCGGGCCTCGGCGTCACGCCCAGGTGATCAGCCTCTTGGGCTGTTCCAGGATCGCCGCCACGTCCGCCAGCACCTTGGAGCCGAGCTCGCCGTCGACCAGGCGGTGGTCGAAGGAGAGGGCCAGGGTGGTGACCTGACGGGGCTTGACCTTGCCCTTGTGCACCCACGGCTGGGGCTTGATCGCGCCGACCGCGAGGATCGCGGACTCGCCGGGGTTGAGGATCGGCGTGCCGGTGTCGACGCCGAAGACGCCGACGTTGGTGATGGTCACCGTGCCGCCCTGCATCGCCGCCGGGGACGTCCTGCCCTCGCGGGCCGTCGCGACCAGTTCGCCGAGCGCCCCGGCGAGCCGCGGGAGCGTGAGGGCGTGGGCGTCCTTGATGTTCGGGACGATCAGGCCGCGCGGGGTGGCCGCGGCGATGCCCAGGTTGACGTAGTGCTTGCGCACGATCTCCTGGTTGGCCTCGTCCCAGGACGCGTTGACGTCCGGGTTGCGCTTGATCGCGACCAGCAGCGCCTTGGCGATCAGCAGGAGCGGGTTCACGCGCAGGCCGGTGAACTCCTTGTCCTGCTTCAGCTCCTCGACGAGCTTCATCGTCCGCGTCACGTCCACCGTCACGAACTCCGTGACGTGCGGCGCGGTGAACGCGGAGCCGACCATCGCCGCCGCCGTCGCCTTGCGGACGCCCTTCACGGGCACCCGCGTCTCACGGGCGCCGTCGTACACCGGCGCGGGCGCCGGAGCCGTCACGGCCCGCTCCGGAGCCTGCGGCACGGCCGGCTCGGGCGTCTTGGGCGCGGGCACCGCCGCGGCCACCGCCGCGTGGACGTCCTCGCGGGTGATGATGCCGTCAGGACCGGACGGCACCACCGTGGTCAGGTCCACGCCCAGGTCCTTGGCGAGCTTGCGCACCGGCGGCTTCGCCAGCGGCCGGTCCCCGGCGGGCGCCGCGGCCGGCGTCCGGGGCGCGCCGCTCCCGTTCAGCTCCGCCTGGGGCGCCGCCGGGGCCGCGTCCGCCGGGGCGGCGGTCCCGGCGCCCTTGCGGGGGCGGCGCTTGGTGGCGGCGGTGGAGACGCCGTAGCCCACCAGGACCGGCTGGCGGCCCTCCGGCTTCGGCTCCTCGGCCGGCCGCGCTCCGGCCGCCGGGTCGGCCTCGGCCGGGGCCTCGACCTGCTGCGGCTCGGCCGCCGGGGCGCCGGCCACCGCGATCGCGATGATCGCCGTGCCCACGTCCACCGTGGTGCCCTCGGGGAAGCGCAGCTCGTGCACCACGCCGTCGTAGGGGATGGGCAGCTCGACGGCCGCCTTGGCCGTCTCGACCTCGCAGACGACCTGGCCGTCGGTGACGGTGTCACCGGGCTGGACGTACCACTTGAGGATCTCGGCCTCGGTCAGGCCCTCGCCGACATCCGGCATCTTGAACTCGCGTACGGACGCGTCGGTCATCGTCGTCACGACCCTCTCCTCAGTACGCCAGCGAGCGGTCGACGGCGTCGAGCACGCGGTCCAGGTCCGGCAGGTACTCCTCCTCCAGGCGCGCCGGCGGGTACGGCGCGTGGTAGCCGCCGACCCGGAGCACCGGGGCCTCCAGGTGGTAGAAGCAGCGCTCGGTGATGCGGGCGGCGATCTCCGCGCCGGAGCCGAAGAACACCGGCGCCTCGTGCACCACCACCAGACGGCGGGTCTTCTCCACCGACGCCTGGATCGCGTCGAAGTCCAGCGGCGAGACCGAGCGCAGGTCCAGGACCTCCAGGGACTTGCCCTCCTCGGCGGCGGCCGCGGCGGCCTCCTGGCACAGCTTCACCATCGGGCCGTACGCCGCCAGGGTCAGGTCGGTTCCCTCGCGGACGACCTGCGCCTTGTGCAGCGGGGCGGGGATGGCCTCGGTGTCGACCTCGGCCTTGTCCCAGTAGCGCCGCTTGGGCTCGAAGTAGATCACCGGGTCGTCGCTCTGGATGGCCTGCTGCATCATCCAGTAGGCGTCCGACGCGTTGGACGGCGAGACCACCTTCAGGCCCGCCACGTGCGCGAACAGCGCCTCCGGGGACTCGGAGTGGTGCTCGACCGCGCCGATGCCGCCGCCGTAGGGGATGCGGATCACGACGGGCATCTTGACCTTGCCCAGCGAGCGGGCGTGCATCTTCGCCAGCTGCGTGACGATCTGGTCGTACGCCGGGAAGACGAAGCCGTCGAACTGGATCTCGACCACCGGGCGGTAGCCGCGCAGCGCGAGGCCGATCGCCGTGCCGACGATGCCGGACTCGGCGAGCGGGGTGTCGATCACCCGGCTCTCGCCGAAGTCCTTCTGCAGTCCGTCCGTCACCCGGAACACACCGCCGAGCTTGCCGACGTCCTCGCCCATGACGAGGACCTTCGGGTCGTTCTCCAGGGCGTGGCGCAGCGATTCGTTGATCGCCTTGGCCAGGGCCATGTTTTTCACCGGCACAGCCTTCACCGACGCGGTCTTCACCGTCTCAGCCTCCGCAGCCATCCTCAGACCCCCTCGGCGTCCGTGAACGACGCCTGGTAGGCGGCGAACTGGGCGCGCTCCTCGTCGACGAGCGCGTGCCCGTCCGCGTACGCGTTCTCGAAGATGGCGAAGTGGTCCGGGTCGGGCATGGCGCGGACCGCTTCGCGCACTCGCCTGCCCAACGCCTCGCTCTCGGTCTCCAGTTCCGCGAAGAATCCCTCGTCCGCGTGGTGTGCGGCCTCCAGGTGGCGGCGCAGGCGCAGGATCGGGTCCTTCGCCTCCCACGCCTGCCGCTCCTCGTCGCCCCGGTAGCGGCTGGGGTCGTCGGAGGTGGTGTGGGCGCCCATGCGGTAGGTGTACGCCTCGACCAGAGTGGGGCCCTCGCCGGCGCGGGCGCGCTCCAGCGCCCACTTGGTGACCGCGAGGCAGGCCAGCACGTCGTTGCCGTCCACGCGGACGCCGGGGAAGCCGAAGCCCTGCGCGCGCTGGTAGAGCGGCACCCGGGTCTGCTTCTCGGTCGGCTCGGAGATCGCCCACTGGTTGTTCTGGCAGAAGAACACCACGGGGGCGTTGTAGACCGCGGAGAAGGTGAAGGCCTCCGCCACGTCGCCCTGGCTGGAGGCGCCGTCGCCGAAGTAGGCGATGACCGCGGAGTCGGCGCCGTCCTTGGCGATGCCCATCGCGTAGCCGGTGGCGTGCAGCGTCTGGGAGCCGATGACGATCGTGTAGAGGTGGAAGTTGTTGCCGTTGGGGTCCCAGCCGCCGTTGTTCACCCCGCGGAACATGCCGAGCAGGTTGGTCGGGTCGACCCCGCGGCACCAGGCCACGCCGTGCTCGCGGTAGGTCGGGAAGACGTAGTCGTCCTCGCGGGTGGCCCGGCCGGAGCCGATCTGCGCGGCCTCCTGGCCCAGCAGCGAGGCCCACAGTCCCAGCTCGCCCTGGCGCTGCAGGGCGGTGGCCTCGGCGTCGAAGCGGCGGGTGAGCACCATGTCGCGGTACAGGCCGCGCAGGTCGTCCGGGGTGACGTCGGCGACGTACGCGGCGTACTCGGCGTTCTCGGCGTTCTTGACGCGCTTCCCCTCGGGGGTCAGCAGCTGCACGAGCTGGGGCTCGGCGCCGGCGCCCTTCTTGGCAGTCGTGCGAGTGGTGCGCTTCGCACCGGTGGTGCCGGCTGCCTTCGTGCCGGACGTACCGGCCTTGCTCCCGGCGCTGCGTCGCGATGTGCGCGCGGCAGTGCTCTCCACGGTCACGTGTGCTCCTCCGTCGGTCCGGCCCCCGGGGTTGCCGGTGGGCCTGGGGGTCCCCCCCAGCTCGTCAGAGCTTGGGGGAGGCTCACCTGTTCTGGACCACGGGACACGGGGTGGGTGCCGCTCGGCCGGGAACAGGCGTGACAGGTGCCCCGGCGAGCGCCCTGCAACAGTCACGTTACCCAGTGCTCCACATTTCTGTGAAACCCCACCTGACCTGCGTGTTTCCTTGGATTTCCAAGTATTTTCGCTCGGACGTCCAAGTACCTCGCCGGTCTGTCGGGGCAGCCGCTGGTCACAGCCTTGCAGGGGGCCGGAACACCGGCACGTTATCCCGGTCACCCCCGGGTCGGGAAGGGCCGGCGGGTGGCCGGAACGACCAGGCCCGGCGCGGGCCGGCGAGCACCGTCCGGGCGGGGGGCGCGGCGCGGGGCGCGGACGGGAACGGATCACCGCGGTGACGCCATGTGACCGATTGCGACTGCGGACGACAGTGTGTGACAACGCCCAGCTCACGGCCTCGGCCGGTGCCCTAACATCTGGCGCGTGCCGCGCTCATGTGTACCACCCCCCCTGCCCCACGCGCCCCCTCTGAACGCCTTACTGCGCCAGTACGGTGCCGGTTCCGCCCTCGCCTGCGAACCGGTCGACCAAGGCCTGCTGAACCGCGGCTACCGGCTGTGCACGACCCGCGGCCGCTACTTCCTCAAGCACCATTTCGACCCGGACACCGCCGACCCCGCGGCGATCGCCCGGCAGCACCGCGCCACCCAGTGCCTGGCCGCCCTCGGCGTCCCGGTGGCGCCCCCGCTGGCCGGCCGCGACGGCCGCACGGTCGCCGTCGTCGGCGGCCACGCCTACGCCCTGCACCCCTGGGTGGACGGCCGGCACCGGCACGGCGGCCAGCTCACCGCCGGCCAGTGCACCCGGCTCGGCGCGCTCCTGGGGGCCGTGCACGCCTGTCTGGAGCGGGTGATGCCGCCCCAGCGGCACACCCGTCCCGCCGCCGGCCCGCACCCCGTGGAGAGCGCCGACCCCGCCGACACCCTCACCCTGATCGACGACCTGCTCGGCCACGTCCGCCGCCACCGCCCCCCGGACGCCTTCGACGAGCTGGCCCGCCACCGCCTCCTGGAGCGCCGCGCGCTGCTCGAACAGCACGCCGACCGGCGGCCGCCGCGCGGCGGCCCGACCGGCTGGGTGCACGGCGACTTCCACCCCTTCAACCTGCTCTACCAGGGCGACGCACCGGCCGCGATCGTCGACTGGGACCGGCTCGGCGTGCAGCCGCGCGCGGAGGAGGCCGTGCGCGCCGCCGCGATCTTCTTCGTCCGGCCGGCCGGCGCCCTGGACCTGCCCAAGATCAGGGCGTACGCGCGGGCGTACCGGCGCTCGGCCGGGGCCACCCCCGAGGAGCTCGCGGCGGCCGTGCACCGGGTGTGGTGGGAGCGGCTGAACGACTTCTGGATGCTGCGCTGGCACTACGAGCGCGGCGACACCCGCGCGGACCCGCAGTTCCCGGCCGCCTCCGCGCTCGTCGTGTGGTGGACGCGGGAGTACGACGCGGTGTGCGGGGCGTTCACGGAATGAGCCGGGCGTCCCCCGCGGGCGCCGCGACGCGCCGCGCACACGCCACGCGCGCGTGGCGTCCCGTGCGGGGGCCACGCGCGCGTGAAGGGGTTCTCGATCAGTCGTTGCCGTTGCCGGCCGGGTTCTCCGGGGCGCCGGAGTCGCCGCCGCCGCCGGCTCCGCCCGGGTCGGGCGACTGCGTGTCGCCGCCGCCCCCGCCGCCCGCGTCCGAGGAGGTCTGCGGGGCCGAGGGAGTCGTCTGCGTCTGGCTGCTCGGCGGGCTGGAGGGCTCGTCCGACGAGTCGTCCGACGGCGTCTGGGACGGCGTCCACGAGGAGTGCGCCGACGGCGAGTAGCTGCCCCAGCCCGAACCGCCGTTCGATCCGTTGTTGTCCGGATCCGTCGACGTGTCCGAGGAGCGGCCGGTCGACTCGTCGCTCGACGTCGGACTGGGCTGCTTGTCCTCGGCGGACTGCGAGACGGCCGGCGACTTGCTGGTGTCCGGGTCCTTGCCGCCGCCACCGCCGTCGCCACCGCCGTGGTTCATCGCCAGTGCGACGCCCGCCGCGATGGCGATCACCGCCAGCACGGCGAGGATCCACAGCTTGCCGCGGCCGCCGCCCCGGTTCCCGTCGCCCTCGAAGCCGCCGTCGTCCCCGCTGCCGTACCCGGTGGGCAGGATGGGCTGCGGGATCTGCGTGGTGCCGGGGCCGGTGACGCCCTGGTGCGGCATCGCGGTGGTGCCGGCGAAGCCCGCGGCGGCGGTGTGCCGGGTGTCGTTCGCCAACACCGGGCCGGTGTTCCAGGTGCCGGTGTGACCGCCCTGGTCGTAGAGCATCTGGAGCGCGTACTGCACCATGCCGCGCATCTCTTCGGCCGTCTGGAACCGGTCGTCGGGCTCCTTGGCCAGCGAGCGCATCACCAGGCCGTCCAGCTCGGGCGGGCAGGCGCCGTCCGAGGTGGCCGACGGCGGCACCGGAATGTCCTGGACGTGCTGGTAGACCACCGACAGCGGAGTCTCGCCGGTGAACGGGGGCCGCAGCGCGAGCAGTTCGTACAGCAGGCAGCCCGTCGCGTACAGGTCGGAGCGGTGGTCGACGGCCTTGCCGAGCGCCTGCTCCGGGGAGAGGTACTGCGGGGTGCCCATGACCATGCCGGTCTGCGTCATCGTCGTGGACGCGCCGTGCAGGGCGCGGGCGATGCCGAAGTCCATCACCTTGACGGCGCCGTTGTCGGTGATGATGACGTTGGCCGGCTTGATGTCGCGGTGCACGATGCCGTGCTGGTGCGAGTAGGCGAGGGCCTCCAGCACTCCGGAGACGATGATCAGCGCCTGCTCGGGGCCCGGCGCCTCGGCGTTGAGCAGCAGGTCGCGGATGGTGCGGCCCTCGACCAGCTCCATCACGATGTAGGGCACGGACTGGCCGCCGACGAAGTCCTCGCCGGAGTCGTACACGGCGACGATCGCGTGGTGGTTGAGACCGGCCACCGACTGGGCCTCGCGGGTGAAGCGGGCCTTGGACACCGGGTCCTCGGCCAGATCGGCGCGCAGCAGCTTCACGGCGACGGTGCGTCCGAGGCGCACGTCCTCGGCCGCGAACACCTCGGCCATGCCGCCCCGGCCGAGCCGGTGGGTCAGCCGGTACCGGCCGTCGCCGACCAGTCCGCCGTTGCCCCACGCCTCCGGCGCGTCCGACATGCCGCCGCCACCCTCGGGGTCGGACGGGCCCTGGGCGCGCTGCGTCTGTGCCATCAGTCCTCGCCGTCGTTTCTGCCCGCGGTGCGCGGTGCTGTCACGGTCTCCGTCGGCCACGCTACAGGCTCGGCGCAAGCCGCCGGTCCAGGTTCGCCGCGGGGACCGGTCCGGGACGGACCGGCCATCAAACCCCGTGCGGCCCGAGTCGTGCAAATCCCGTGTCCCGGCCGTACGTCCGCTGTAACGCTTCCGCGACGCTTCTTTCGCGTACGGTCACGGAACGGGCACCGAGCTTGACGTGTCCGTGCCCTGGGGCAGACTTGGCCGGGAATAACACATTCGATCATCGGGATCCGGTCACGCTTTCCGGCCACCCGCCCGGCCGGCGGGCCCGGTCGACGGTCCGGTCGCCCGGCCTGGTCGCCGGGCCCGGCCGGGCGGCCGGCGGTGCGGCCGGTCACGGGAGCGGCCGACGGACAGCCGATCGCGCGGGCGCGGCAGCCGCCGGGCCCGCGCGCGCCAATGGGGGACGCAGAAGATGAGCCAGGACGGCGCACAGGGCCGGTTCACGGGGCGGGCGCTGGCCGGCGGCCGCTACCAGCTGCGCGACTTGCTCGGCGAGGGCGGCATGGCCTCGGTGCACCTCGCCTACGACGCCGTGCTCGACCGTCAGGTCGCGATCAAGACGCTCCACACCGAGCTGGGCCGCGAGCCGGCGTTCCGCGAGCGCTTCCGCCGCGAGGCCCAGGCCGTGGCCAAGCTCACCCACACGAACATCGTCTCGGTGTTCGACACCGGCGAGGACGAGCTGGACGGCATGGCGACGCCGTACATCGTCATGGAGTACATCGAGGGCCGGCCGCTGGGCTCGGTGCTCGACCAGGACGTGCGGCAGTGCGGCGCGATGCCCGTCGACAAGGCCCTGAAGGTGACCGCGGACGTGCTCGCCGCGCTGGAGATCAGCCACGAGATGGGGCTGGTCCACCGCGACATCAAGCCGGGCAACGTGATGATGACCAAGCGCGGCGTCGTCAAGGTGATGGACTTCGGCATCGCCCGCGCCATGCAGTCCGGCGTCACCTCGATGACCCAGACCGGCATGGTCGTCGGCACCCCGCAGTACCTGTCGCCCGAACAGGCCCTCGGCCGCGGTGTGGACGCCCGCTCCGACCTGTACTCGGTCGGCATCATGCTCTTCCAGCTGGTCACCGGGCGGCTCCCGTTCGACGCCGACTCGCCGCTGGCGATCGCGTACGCGCACGTGCAGGAGGAGCCCGTCGCCGCCTCCACGATCAACCGCTCGCTGCCTCCCGCGGTGGACGCGCTGATCGCCCGCGCGCTGAAGAAGAACCCCAACGAACGCTTCCCGAACGCCGAGTCGATGCGCGACGAGTGCATGCGGGTGGCGGCCTCCTTCCAGGCCGCCCCGCCCAGCATCGTCCCGGGCGTGCCGACCTCCAGCGGGGCCGGCGTCGGCTCCGCCGTCTTCCCGCCGGTCGACACCCCGCCGGCGCCCGTGGGCAACGTCCAGACGCCCTACCGGCCGAACCCGGCGCCCACGCCGCACCCGAACCCCTACGGCACCCCGCCGCCGGCGACGCCCCAGCCCGCCTACGGCTATCCGCAGCAGGGCGGCTACCAGACGCCGGGCCCGGCCGGTTACGGGCCGCAGCAGGGCCCCGCGCCGACGCCGTACGGCATGGCGCACCAGAACTCCGGCGCGCCCGGCCCGGCGCGCGGCGGCGGCAGCGGCGGCGGCAACCGGCCGGTGGTCATCGGGTCGGTCATCGTGGCGGTGGTGGCGGTCGGCGGTCTGATCGCCGCGCTGCTGGTCAGCGGCGGCAGCGACAGCGACGCCAAGGGCGGCGGCGACAGCACCGGCCCCACCACGACGACGTCCAGCAGCGTGCCGGGCCACCGCGGCCCGGACACGTCGAAGACGATCGAGACGAGCGAGTGCAGCGAGCCTCAGGAGTCGTACGACGACCCGAACAAGATCCGGCTGCCGGACTTCCAGTACAAGTACATCAAGTCCGTGAAGGCGTGCTTCCAGGCCGCGGGCTGGAAGTGGAAGATCAAGGACGTGGACGACAACACCTGGGGCGAGGGCACCGTCCTGGACCAGTTCCCCTCGGCGGACTCGGACCTCGACCCGAACAAGATGCCGACCATCGAACTGAGCGTCTCGACCGGCAATCCCCCGCAGTGACCCGCGGGGCGCCGGGCACCGCGGGACGCCGGGCACCGCGGGGTGACGCCGGGAGCCGCCACGGGGCGGACCCGGACGGCGCCCTGACGGCGTCCTACAGGTACGGGCCGCCCGAACGGCCGCCCGTACGGGGGTCGTCGCCGCCCTCGGCGCCGACGCCCGGGGGCAGGGCGCGGCGCATCTGCTCCAACTGGGCGCGGGCGGCCATCTGCTGGGCGAACAGCGTGGTCTGGATGCCGTGGAACAGCCCCTCCAGCCAGCCCACCAACTGGGCCTGCGCGATGCGCAGTTCGGCGTCGCTCGGGATGCCGTCGTCGGTGAACGGCAGCGAGAGCCGCTCCAGCTCCTCCACCAGCTCCGGCGCCAGACCGTCCTCCAGCTCCTTCACGGAGCTGGCGTGGATCTCCTTCAGCCGGGCCCGGCTGGCCTCGTCCAGAGGCGCCGCGCGCACCTCCTCCAGGAGCTGCTTGATCATGCTGCCGATCCGCATGACCTTCGCGGGCTGCTCCACCTGCTCCGTCACCGGGATCTCGCGGGACTCGTCGTCGCCACCGGCGCCGAGCGCCAAGCCGTCCTGTCCGACGACCAGGACCTGCGGATTCTCCGGCGACCGTTCGTTCCTCGGCATCTCCATGCGGACATTCTCTCGCACCCGTGCATCAGACCTCCTCGGAGCCCCCTCTCCCTCCTCGATTCCCGTCACGCAGGGTGATCAATCCTGTTCGGAGGGGTGAATCGCGGACGTCACTCCGCAGCGTCGGCGGTCCCCGCGCCGTCGGCGCCTTCGGTGCCGTCCGTGTCGTCAGCGCCGTCCGTGCCGCCGGGGCGGTCGGTGCGGTCCGCGCCGTCGGTGCCGTCAGTGCGGTCAGTGCGGTCCGCGCCGTCGGTGCCGGCCGCGCCGTCAGTGAGGTGCAGGCGCAGCAGGCGGGCCGCGCAGTGGTCCAGCCAGCGGGACTCGCCCTCCGCGTGGCAGATCCGCTGCTCCAGGACCAGCAGCCGGGCCACCTCCTCGGGCCGTTCCGGCCCCCGCGCCAGCACCTCGGCCCGCTGCCGCACGTAGTCCTGCAACTCCTCGGACACCTGCCGGCGCTGCTCCTCGACGACCTCGCGCACGTCGACGCCGGGCGCCGCCACCGCCAGCGCCAGCCTGACCGCCCGCTCCTCGCAGGACGGCCCGGCGTGCCGCACCGGCCGCGTGTACCAGTCCCGCAGTTCGGCGCGGCCCGCCCCGGTCAGCGCGTAGATCACCCGTCCGGCCGCGTCCACCCCCTCCCGGGCGACCAGGCCGTCCCGCTCCAGGGCGCCGAGCGCGGCGCAGACCCGGCCGGGGTCCGGCGGCCGTGCCGCGCCCGTGCGCACCGCGAACTCGGCGCGGAGCCGGGAGCCGTGGCGGGGGCCGTCCTCCAGGAGCGCGAGCAGCCCGTGACGTGTCGACATAACCGGATTGTGCAGCGGATGCGGCCCGGCGGCCGAACCCGGAATGCCGGACTCCGCCGGTGATGTGAATGTTGTTCCACGGCACGTCCGCCGTACGGCACCGCCGCCGTATGGCACCGCCGCCCCGCCGAACCACCGTGCAGAACCGCTGTGAGGGGGTCACCGAAGTGACCGGATGGCCACGCGCCACGCTGCGCGCGACTGGCGCGACAGGACTGCTGATAGTGATCGGGGCCGGCGTCCTGCCCGGCGGCACCGCGTCGGCGTACGACGCCTCCTCGCGGCCGTCCGCGTCCGACGCCGCGTCGGCGTCGGCTTCCGCGCCGGCCTCCGCCTCCTCGTCGGCCTCGCCCTCGGCGCACGGCACTCCCCCCGCGTCTCCGGCTGCCGCCTCCCACGCGGCCGGCGGGTCCTCCGGCCGGCCGACCCGCTCGTCCCCGCCGTCGGCCGCCGCGGTCCTGGCCCCGCCTTCCCCCCGGGCCTCGGCCCCGCCGCGCCCGCCCCGGCCGGTCGCCGAGGCGACGGAGGACGGGGACCCGGCGGACGAGGGCCCGCGGCGGCCGGGCCGGTCGCACGGCCGGGACGGCGAGGGCGGCGCGGGACCCCGGGGGCCGGGGCACGGCCGCAGCGAGGTCGCCGGCGGCCCGGTCGACCCGTCGGCCGGGACCGCCCCGCCCTCGCCCGCGGCGCACGCGCAGCCGGCGTCGGCGTCGCCCGACCCCCGGCTGACCGAGTCGGACGCCCGGCCGGAGACCGCGAACGGGCACGGGCACGGGCTGGAGCTCCTGCCCCTGGGCAGCGGCCTGGTCCTCATCGGCCTCGGGCTGGGACTCGCGTTCCTCGCCCTGCGGCTGCGCCGGATCTGAGGCCGCCGTCCGCGGCCGGGCGGCGGCGCCGGGTCAGGAGGCCACGAGCAGCACCTTGCCGATGTGGCCGCTCTCCTCCACGACCCGCTGGGCGGCGGCCGCCTCGCTCAGCGGCACCTCCCGGTCGACGACCGGCCGGACGTGCCCGTCGGCGATCAACGGCCACACGTGCTCGCGCACGGCCGCCACGATCGCCGCCTTCTCACCGAGCGGACGGGCCCGCAGCGAGGTCGCGCTGACCGCGGCCCGCTTGGCGAGCAGGGCGCCGATGTTCAGCTCGCCCTTGCTGCCGCCCTGGAGGCCGATGATCGCCAGCCGTCCGCTGGTGGCGAGGGCCCGGACGTTGCGGTCCAGGTATTTGGCGCCCATGTTGTCCAGGATGACGTCGGCGCCGGCGCCGTCCGTGGCCCGCTGGATCTCCTCGACGAAGTCCTGCTCGCGGTAGTTGATCAGGATGTCGGCGCCCAGTTCGGCGCAGTAGTCCAGCTTCTCCTTGGTGCCGGCCGTGACGGCGACCCGGGCGCCCATGGCCTTGGCGAGCTGGATCGCCATGGTGCCGATGCCGCTGGAGCCGCCGTGCACCAGCAGCGTCTCGGCGGGACGGAGGTGGGCGACCATGAAGACGTTGGACCAGACCGTGCAGACCACCTCGGGCAGCGCCGCCGCTTGCCTCAGGTCGACGCCCTCGGGCACGGGCAGCAGCTGCCCGGACGGCACGGCCACCTTCTCGGCGTAGCCGCCGCCCGCGAGCAGCGCGCACACCTCGTCGCCGACCGCCCAGCCGGACACGCCGGGGCCGAGCGCGGCGATCCGTCCGGAGCACTCCAGACCTGGGTACGCGGAGCCGCCGGGCGGCGGCGCGTAGTTGCCCTGCCGCTGGAGGATGTCGGCCCGGTTGACGGCGCTGGCCACCACCTCGACCAGCACCTCGCCCTCACCGGGCTCGGGATCCGGCACCTCGTCCCACACCAACGCCTCGGGACCGCCGGGTTCGGGAATCGTGATCGCATGCATGGGGCCGACGCTACTCCTGCGCCCCCTCGATCCGGGGTCAGTCCTGCGGCAGCGGCCGGGTGTCCGGTGTGACCTTCGTGTCCCGGGTGGCGCGGACGATGGTGATGAGACGGTCCGTCAGCTCCAGGGTGGCGGCGGCCGGGTCGTCGTAGCCGAGGACGCGGTGCCCGCGCAGGACGCTGACCACCAGGTCGCCGGTCTCGCGCGGGTTCTTGCCCACCTCGGCCTTTATGACCGGGCGCTCTATCAGGTCCAGGCCGCTGCCCTGCTGGATCAGGTCCTCCATGACCATGCCGGCCGCCGGGCTGAGCACGGACAGCCCCAGCAGCCGTCCGGCCGCGCTGGCGCTGGTGATCACCGCGTCGGCGCCGGACTGCTTCAGCAGGGGGGCGTTCTCCTCCTCGCGCACCGCCGCGACGATCTTCGCCGTGCGGTTCAGCTGCCGGGCCGTGAGCGTGACCAGGACCGCCGTGTCGTCCCGCTGGGTCGCGATGATGATCTGCCGCGCCCGGTGCACCTCCGCCCGCCTGAGCACCTCGCTGCGGGTCGCGTCGCCGACCACTCCGGCGTACCCCTCCGCCGTGGCCGCCTCGATCGCCTTGCCACTGGGGTCGACCACCACGACCTGCTGCTTCCTCAGTCCCGTCGCAAGGACGGTCTGCAGCGCCGACCTCCCCTTCGTGCCGAAACCGACGACGACGGTGTGATCGCGCAAGGTGGACCTCCAGCGGCTCAGACGCCATTCCTCACGGGTGCGTTCGGTGAGGACTTCCAGGGTGGTGCCGACGAGGATGATCAGGAACAGCACGCGCAGCGGCGTGATGACGAGGATGTTGGTGAGCCGGGCGCTGTCGCTCACGGGGGTGATGTCGCCGTATCCCGTCGTGGACAGGGTCACCGTCGAGTAGTAGGCCGCGTCGAGGAAGTCGACGGTGCTGTCGGCGTTGTCGTGGTAGCCCTCGTGGTCGGCGTAGACGATCAGCACGGTCGCGACCAGGACCAGCAGCGCCATGGCCAGCCGCTTGCCGACCTGGCGTATCGGGCGTTCCACCATTTTTCTCGGGAGTTTCACCCGATGGGTCACGAGGTGCTCGTCCGCCTGGCGGGCGATCGCGTCCTGGCCCGGAAGTTTCACGTGAAACACACTCCGATTCCTGCGGCGGCCCACGGCAGATCGAGCAGTTCGGCCTCCTGCCCGGCCCGCGCGCCGCCCGGCGGCACGACGGCGAGGGCGTCGGAGGCCGCGACACCGCGCAGCATGGCGGGGCCGTTGTAGCGCAGCGGGACCGCGTGGTCGCCGCGCAGCACGACGGGCACGAGCCGGGTGTCGTACGGATGCCCCGGCACGGTGCTCTGCAACGGCAGCGCGTACGGCTCCGGAGCCGACCGCGCGGCCAGCGTGCGCAGCAGCGGTTCGGCCAGCGTGAGCAGGCCCGAGACCGCCGCGAGGGGGTTGCCGGGCAGGCCGACGAGGTGCTGGTCCTTGCGGGTGCGGGCCAGCAGCATCGGGTGACCGGGGCGCACCTTGACGCCGTCCACCAGCAGCTCGGCGCCGAACCGGCGCAGCATGGGGTGCACGTGGTCGACGGGACCGGCGGCCGTACCGCCGGTGGTCACGATCAGATCGGCCTCGGAGCGGCTGACGGCGCGGTGCAGGGCGTTGGCGTCGTCGCCGATCCGGCGCACCGTGGTGACCTCGGCGCCCAGCGCCCGCAGCCAGGGCGGCAGCATCGGGCCGAGCGCGTCCCGGATCCGGCCGTCCTGCGGGAGGCCCTCGGCGAGCAGCTCGTCGCCCAGCACCAGGACGTCCACCCGGGGCCGGGGGACCACGGTGAGGGTGTCGTATCCGGCGGCCGCGGCGAGTCCCAGCACCGCCGGGGTGACCAGGGCGCCGGCCGGCAGCAGGTGCTCGCCGCCCCGGCACTCCTGGCCGCGCGGGCGGATGTCCTGGCCGTGGCCCACCTCGCGGGCCGGGTGCAGCCGGCCCTTGTCGTCGATGCGGCCGTGCTCGCTGCGCAGTACGGCGGTGGTGTCCTGCGGGATGCGCGCGCCGGTGGCGATCCGTACCGCCTCGCCGTCGGTCAGCGGCTCGGGCCGCGCGCGTCCGGCCAGCGCCCCCTCGTCGCGTACGTCCCAGGGTCCGGGTCCGGCGACCGCCCAGCCGTCCATCGCCGACGCGTCGAAGGAGGGCAGGTCGGTGAGGGCGGCGAGGGGTTCGGCCAGGACCAGACCGAGGGCGGCGTCCAGGGGAAGGGAGACGGGTGCGCGGCGGGTGCCGGCACCGGGGGCGGGGACGGCGCGGGCGGCGCGTTCGGCTCTCTCGCGGGCCTGGGGCCAGGGGGTGGCCCGGTGGTGGGCGTCCTCGGAGTGCGCCGGGCCGCCGCCGGACGGTCCGTGACCGGGTCCGTGACCGCTGTGGTGTCCTTCGGCGGGGCCGCGGCCGGTGGCGTCGCCGGGGAAGGGGCCGTGGGCCTGGGGGCGGTGGGGGTCGTCGTCGGGGCGGTGGCCGTGGTCGGCCTTCACCAGGGCGAGGGCCTCCTCGACGTCGAGGTCCTCGGTCTCCCCGCCGGTGCTGACGCCGCGGGCGGTCATCCCGCGTCCGGCCGGGTGTCGGGCGTGGCGTCGGGGGCCACGTCGGGCTCGCCCGCGGTGCCCTGGCCGGGGGTGTCCTGGCCGGGGGTGACCTGGCCGGGGGTGTCCTGGCCGGGGGTGACCTCGTCCGCCCAGCGCAGGGCGAGCGCGGCGGCCTTGCGGGCGGCTTCGGCGACCGCTTCGGGGCCGCCCTCGGCACGGGCCGCCGCATAGCCGACGAGGAACGTGGTCAGCGGGGCGGCGGGCCGGGCCACGCCGTGGGCGGCGTCGCGGGCCAGGTCGAGCAGTACGCCGGTGTCGACGTCCAGGTCGATGCCCAGCTCGTCCTTGACTGCGGAAATCCATTCATCCAGCACGTGCCCATGCTCCCTGATGCGTGCCCTGGCGGTGGCGATGTCGTCCCAGGTGTCGCAGTCGAACGACGCGGTGCGGCGGTCGACGACGCGCACCAGGTCGAGCGCGGCGACCAACCGCCGCAACGGAAGCCCGGCGAGCCCCCTGCGACTTGCACTGCCCGGGGTGGGCGTACCGGTCGGGACTGGATCGCCGGACGCGGAAGGGCCGCCGGGGGTGGCGGGCGGGGTGGGCGTACCGGGCGCGGCGGAGGCGGCGCGGTCGCCGAGCGCGGCAGGCGGGATGGAGGCGTCGGAGACGGTGGGCGGGGTGGGTTCGCCGGGGACGGCAGGACCGGCGGGCACGGGAGGGCCGCCGGAGGTGGCGGACGCGGTGGAGGCGACGGGGCCGTCGGGCGCGACCGAGGCGGCGGGCGGCACCGAGTCGCCGGAGGCGTCCGTGGGCGTCGGGTCGGCGAGTGCGGCCAGGGCACGGTGCAGGGCCGCCGCGCGGTAGGCCGCCACGAGCGGCTGGTCGCGGCCCTCGCCGTCGGTGAGCAGCACGCCGTCGGCGTCGCTCGCGCCCAACGCGGCCAGCAGCCCGCCGACGGTGTCTGGTCCGAGGAACGGCAGATCGGCGGAGAGGACGACGACATGGTCCGCCGTGGTGTGGCGCAGTCCCGCGTCCAGTGCGGCGAGCGGACCGCCGCCGGGCGGTTCCTCGCGTGCCCAGCGCACGGGCCGCGCGGTGGGCCTCGGGTCGGCCACCACGACGGTGGTGCGCGCGTCGGCACAGGCACTGAGCACGCGGTCGAGCAGGGCCCGGCCGCCCACCCGTACGCCGGGCTTGTCCGCGCCGCCCAGCCGCCGGGCCGCGCCACCGGCGAGCACGACGGCGTCGTAGGCCGGCGGCCGCCCGCCCCTCGCGGCGCCGGACGGACCCGGAACATCCCGCACGGCAGAACCGACGGACCCCCCGACGGCCTGGTGCACACCGGCATCCTGAGGTGCCTCGACGTCCCGACGCCCGCCGAAGGCTCGGTGCGCCTCGACGTCCCGACACGCGCCGAAGGCCCGGCGCGTCCCAGGGGCCGGTTGCGCGCCGCCGGCCCGACGCGCGCCGACGTTCTCGGGCGGGCCCGAGGTTCCGGTGGGGCCGGGAGACGCGTAGGCGGTCACCCCACGAGTATGCGACCCGCCCGCGCGCGGGGTGCACGCGGGCACGACCGCGTGCTCACAAGGTGCGCAGCAGCACCGTCGGCCGCTCGACGCAGTCGGCCACGTACCGCAGGAAGCCGCCCGCCGCGCCGCCGTCGCACACCCGGTGGTCGAAGGTCAGCGAGAGCTGGACGACCTGCCGCACCGCCAGCTCGCCCTCGTGCACCCACGGCTTGGGGACGATGCGGCCGACGCCGAGCATCGCGGCCTCGGGATGGTTGATGATCGGCGTCGAGCCGTCGACGCCGAACACCCCGTAGTTGTTCAACGTGAAGGTCCCACCGGTCAGTTCCCCTGGTGTGAGCGCGCCGGTCCGGGCCGCCTCGGTCAGCCGAGCGAACTCGGCGGTCAGCGATTCGGCGTCCCGCGCGTGCGCGTCCCGCACCACCGGGACGACGAGCCCGCGCTCGGTCTGCGCGGCGAACCCCAGGTGGACCTGGTCGAGCCGGACGACCTCCCTGGCCGCCATGTCCACCGTGGAGTTCAGCTCGGGGTAGCGGGCGAGCGCCGCCGTGCAGATCCGGGCGAGCAGCGCGAGCAGGGAGATCTTCGGGCCGCCGGCCGCGTTCATGGCCGTACGGGCGCGCATCAGCTCCGTCGCGTCGGCGTCCACCCAGCAGGTCGCGTCGGGGATCTCGCGGCGGCTGCGGGACAGCTTGTCCGCGACGGCTCCCCGCACGCCCTTGAGCGGGATGCGGACGCCGTCGGCCACGGCAGCGGACGACGGGGCCGGCGCCGCCTCGGTGCGCCGCGCACCGCGCTCGATCGCGCTCTCCACGTCCGCGCGCAGGATCAGTCCCTCGGGCCCGGAGCCCGGCAACCGCCGCAGGTCCACGCCGTTCTCCCGGGCGAGCCGCCGCACGAGCGGGGAGATGACGGGAACGGGACCGCCGGCCACCGCCGGCCCACTCCCCGCATCCGGTACGGCACCGGCACGCGCCGTCCCGCCGGAGACCGCCCCGCCGTCCGCGAGCGCCACACCGTCCAGGACCCTCGCACCGTCCACCGCCCCCGCACCCCGCAGCGCACCGGACGCACCGGCCACGGCAGGTACGGAAGGTCCGGAAGACGCGCCGGCCCCGTTCGTCGGCCGCACCCTGCGCCGCCGCGCCGGAGGCGCCCCCGTGCCGTAGCCGACCAGGACGTTCCCGGAGCCGGAGCCCTCGTCGCCGCCCTCGGCGGCCGGTCCGGACGATTCGCCGACCGCGACCGTCAGCAGCGGCGCGCCCACGGGCAGTTCGGTCCCCTCCTCGCCGAAGCGGGCCGTGACGACGCCGCCGTAGGGACAGGGCACCTCGACCATCGCCTTGGCCGTCTCGACCTCGACGACCGGCTGGTCGATCGCGACGACGTCGCCCACCTCGACCAGCCAGCGGACGATCTCCGCCTCGGTGAGCCCCTCCCCGAGGTCGGGCAGCTTGAACTCCAGCACCTGTGCCATCAGCCCTCGGCCTCCCACTGCAGACGCGCCACGGCGTCCAGGATGCGGTCGATACCGGGCAGGTGGTGCCGCTCCAGCATCGGCGGCGGGTAGGGGATGTCGAACCCGGCCACCCGCAGCACCGGCGCCTCCAGGTGGTGGAAGCAGCGCTCGGTGACCCGTGCCGCGATCTCCCCGCCGGGCCCGCCGAAGCCGCCCGACTCGTGCACGACGACGGCGCGCCCGGTGCGCCGTACCGACGCGCACACCGTCTCGTCGTCGAACGGCACCAGCGAGCGCAGGTCCACGACCTCCAGGTCCCAGCCCTCGGCCCGGGCCGCCTCGGCGGCCTCCAGGCAGACGGGCACCGACGGGCCGTAGGTGATCAGCGTGGCGCTGCGGCCGGCGCGCCGCACCACCGCGCGGCCGATCGGCTCCACGGCCGTCGGCTCTTCGGGGTTCCAGGAGTCCTTCGACCAGTACAGCCGTTTGGGTTCGAGGAAGACGACCGGGTCGTCGGAGGCGATGGCGGCGCGCAGCAGCCCGTAGGCGTCGGCGACGGTGGCGGGCGTGACGACATGGAGCCCCGGAGTCGCCATGTAGTACGCCTCGGAGGAGTCGCTGTGGTGCTCGACGCCGCCGATGCCGCCGCCGTAGGGGATGCGGACGGTGATCGGCAGCGGTGTCTTCCCGCGCGTGCGGTTGCGCATCTTGGCCACATGGCTGGCGAGCTGTTCGAACGCCGGGTAGGCGAAGGCGTCGAACTGCATCTCGACGACCGGGCGCAGTCCGTACATCGCCATGCCGACGGCGGTGCCGAGGATGCCGGCCTCGGCCAGCGGCGTGTCGGTGCAGCGGTCCTCGCCGAACTCCTGGGCGAGGCCGTCGGTGACCCGGAAGACTCCGCCCAGGGTGCCGACGTCCTCGCCCATGACGTGCACGGCCGGGTCGTCGGCCAGTGCGTCGCGCAGGGCGCGCGTGAGGGCCTGGGCCATGGTGGCCGGCTTGAGCGCGACGGTGGTCATCGGGCCGTGCCCTCCTCGGCCTCGGCCGCCAGCTCGGCCGCCAGCAGCTCCCGCTGCTCGCGCAGCTGGGCGGTGGGCTCGGCGTAGACGTGGGCGAAGAGGTCCATGGGGTCGAGCGCCGGATCTTGGTTCATGCGCTCGCGCAGCCGCGCGGCCATGGTCTCGGCGCTCTGGCGGACGGCCGCGACGCCGTCCTCGTCGAGCAGGCCGCGCCCGGTCAGCTCACGTTCCAGCAGCAGCACCGGATCGTGGGCGCGCCACGCCTCCACCTCGGCGTCGCCGCGGTAGCGGGTGGCGTCGTCGGCGTTGGTGTGGGCGTCGATGCGGTACGTCACGGCCTCGACCAGGGTCGGGCCGCCTCCCGCGCGCGCGTGCCGTACGGCGTCGGTGAGCACCTCGTGGACGGCGGCGGCGTCGTTGCCGTCGACCAGGCGGCCCGGCATGCCGTACCCGACGGCCTTGTGGGCCAGGGACGGCGCGGCGGTCTGCTTGGCGAGCGGGACGGAGATCGCGAAGCCGTTGTTCTGCACGAGGAAGACGACCGGGGCCTGCCAGACGGCGGCGAAGTTGAGCGCCTCGTGGAAGTCGCCCTCGCTGGTGCCGCCGTCGCCGACCATCGCCAGCGCGACCACGTCGTCGCCCTTGAGACGGGCGGCGTGCGCGAGCCCGACGGCGTGCGGCAGCTGGGTGGCGAGCGGTGTGGACAGCGGGGCGACCCGGTGCTCGGCGGGGTCGTAGCCGGTGTGCCAGTCGCCGCGCAGCAGGGTGAGGGCGTGGACGGGGTCCACGCCGCGGGCCACGGCGGCCAGCGTGTCGCGGTAGCTGGGGAAGAGCCAGTCGCGGTCCTGGAGGGCGAGCGCGGCGGCGACCTCGCAGGCCTCCTGACCGGTGCTGGAGGGGTAGACGGCGAGCCGGCCCTGCTTGGTGAGGGCGGTCGCCTGCGTGTTGTACCGGCGGCCCAGCACGAGCTGCTCGTACAGACGGCCGAGCAGCTCCGGATCGGCCTTCGCGGCCGCCTCCGTCCCCAGGACGCGGTAGGGCTCCGCGTCGGGCAGCAGCGGCGCGGGGTCGGTACGGGGCTGCCAGGCGGGCGGCGGCGATGGCCGGTACGCACCCCGCTGCTCCATGACCGTCATGGCGGGCACCTCCTCGTGGGAGTGGCTACGGGAGGCGGGTCGGCTGTGACCCGTCTCACCTACCGATTGTTCGGTCGCCGACGCATTTTGGCTACAGGCGGCCCCAGGCTGTGGACAAACGGTTCTCCACAGCATGGGATGGGCGCAGTACGTCCATGGCGGAGAGGCGGGGGGACATGGCACCTGAACAAATGGCCGACGGGCCGGACGGCGCCGCCCTGCCGCCGGCGCGCCCGCTGGACGCCATCGACCAGGACATCCTGCGGATGCTCCAGACGGACGGCCGTGCCTCGATACGGTCGGTCGCCGAGCGGACCCACGTCTCGCGCGCCAACGCCTACGCCCGCATCAACCGCCTCATCGAGGACGGCGTCATCCGGGGCTTCGGCGCGCGCGTCGACCACGAACGGGCGGGGCAGGGCACCTCCGCGTACATCACGCTGACGATCGTGCAGAACTCCTGGCGCACGGTGCGCGAGCAGCTGCGCCTGCTGCCCGGCGCCTCGCACATCGCCCTGGTGGGCGGCGACTTCGACGTGCTGCTGCTCGTGCACATGCCCGACAACCGGGCGCTGCGCGAGGTGGTGCTCACCCGGCTCCAGGCGATCCCCGAGGTGCTCAGCACGCGCACGCTGCTGGTGTTCGAGGAGGAGGACCTGGAACCCCAGGGGTGAGCCGGGGCCCCGCGCCGCCTCAGGCTTCCTTGCGCAGGCCGCCGAAGACCAGCCGGACCACCGCGTCGCGCACTTCCCGCGCGCTGGAGCCGCGTCCGTCCGGCCGGTACCACTCCACGATGGAGTTGATCATCCCGAAGACGAGCCGGGTGGCGAGCCGCACCTCCACGTCGCCGCGCACGTCGCCCTCGGCGGCCGCCGCCTTCAGCAGTTCGGCCACCCTGTGGTCGAACTCGCGCCGCCGCTCCAGCGCCCACCGCTCCGTCGCGGTGTTGCCGCGCACCCGCAGCAGCAGCGTCACGTACGGCAGTTCGGCCAGCAGCACCTCGACCATGCGCCGCACGACGTACTCCAGGCGCTCGGCGGCGCGGCCCACGCGCGCGTGCTCCTCCTCCAGGATCCCGAAGAGGCCGTCCAGCGCCCGCGTGACCGCCCGGCGCAGCAACTCCTCCTTGCCGGCCACATGATGGTAGATGGACGACTTGGAGATGCCGGCCGCCTTGGACAGGTGCTCCATGGAGGTGCCGTCGTAGCCGCGCTCGTTGAAGACCCGCACGGCCACCGAGAGCAGCGTCTCCGGGGTGTACGTGTCGCGTCTGGCGGTGGTCATGAGGCGCCCTCCCGCTTCTCGCCGGCGTACGCGTGCCGGTACAGCGCCAGGGACGGCGCGTAGCGCCCCGAGGGGTCGCGCAGGTGCAGGTCGTCCAGCAGGTCGTAGGCCCAGGACCGGCCGAGCCTGCGGCTCCATTCGAACGGGCCGAGGGGGTAGTTGACGCCCAGGCGCATCGCCGTGTCGACGTCCTCCTCGGTGGCCGCGCCCTTGGCGACGGCGTCGTGCGCCAGGTCGACTACGCGGGCGACCGTGCGGGCGACGATCATGCCGGGGACGTCGCCGATGACGCTGACGTCCTTGCCGAGCGCCTGGAAGAGGCCGATGGCCTCCGCCAGCGTCCTGGGGGCGGTGTCCTGGGAGGCGGACAGGGCGACGCGGGTGGCCCGGCGGTAGTCGAGGGCCAGGTCGAAGTAGACGACGTCGCGGAACTCGCCGGAGGTCTGTCCGTCGGCGAGGACCAGCTGGCCGCCGCCGGGCAGCACCAGGCGGGTGCCGTGGTCCTCTTCCTCCTCGCGGACGGTGATGCCCGCCTCGCGGATCAGCGCGGTCAGCTCGGCCGCCGGGCCGAGGTCGCCCTCCACGACGACGTAGGCGGGCGGCCGCTCCTTCTCGGCGGTGTGCGGCTCGGGGCGCTCGGCGCCGTCGCCGTAGTCGTACCAGCCGTGCCCGCTCTTGTGGCCGAGCCGGCCGGACTCGACCAGCCGCCGCTGGGCGAGCGAGGGCGTGAAGCGCACGTCCTGGAAGAAGGACTGCCACACGGAGTGCGTGACGGACTCGTTGACGTCCTGCCCGATCAGGTCGGTCAGCTCGAAGGCGCCCATCCGGAACCCGCCGGACTCGCGCAGGACCGCGTCGATGGTGGCCGGGTCGGCGGCCTGGGACTCCAGGACGGCGAACGCCTCGGCGTAGAAGGGGCGGGCGATGCGGTTGACGATGAAGCCGGGGGTGTCGGCGCAGGCGACCGGCGTCTTGCCCCAGGCGCGGGCCGTCTCGTACGCGCGCGTGGCCGAGGTGACGTCGGTGGCGAACCCGGAGACGACCTCCACCAGCGGCAGCAGCGGAGCCGGGTTGAAGAAGTGCAGGCCCACCAGGCGGCCGGGGTTGCGCAGCGCGCCGCCGATGGCGGTCACCGACAGGGAGGAGGTGTTGGTGGCGAGCAGGCAGTCGTCGGCGACGACGCCCTCCACCGCCTTGAACAGATCCTGTTTGACGTCCAGCCGTTCCAGCACGGCCTCGACGACCAGGGCGCAGTCGGCCAGTTCGGCGAGGTCGTCGGCGGGCCTGAGCCGGGCGCGGGCCGCGTCCCGGTCGGCGGCGGTGAGGCGGTCCTTCTCGACGAGCCGGTCGAGCCGGGCGCCGATCGCGGCGGCCGCCTGTCCGGCCCGCCCGGGCACGGCGTCGTACAGGCGTACGGGATGGCCCGCGACCAGCGCGACCTGGGCTATGCCCTGGCCCATGGTGCCGGTGCCGACGACGGCCACCGGGCTGCTGAGGTCGAGTGCTGTCATGTGCGCGATCCTCCCGCACGGGGTTTTCCACAGACGCGGCGGACCCCCTGGCCCGACTTTTCCACAGATGCGGCCGACCCCCTTGTCCCGACCGATCGTTCGGTTACTCTAACCCTGACCGGCTGTCGCCGCCCATGTTTCCGCCAGGTCATGAGCTCGACGAGGAGCTCTCGAGACAAGGAGTTGGTCCCGCATGGCCACCGCCGAACCGACCGCGCACGCCCTCATCGCCCGGCACCGGCCCACGCTCGACCAGGCGCTGGAAGCCATCCGCACGCGCGCGTACTGGTCCCCCCACCCCGAGCACCCCAAGGCCTACGGGGAGCACGGCAGCCTGGACGCGGCCGCCGGCAAGGCGGCCTTCGACGCCCTGCTGGGCTCCCGGTTCGACCTCGGCCAGCCCGGCACGGACGACTGGGTCGGCGGCGAGGTCTCGCCCTACGGCGTCGAACTGGGCGTGACCTACCCGCACGCGGACCTGGACGTGCTGCTGCCCGCCATGAAGGCCGGACAGCGGGCGTGGCGGGACGCGGGCCCCGAGGCGCGCGCCGCGGTCTGCCTGGAGATCCTCAAGCGGATCAGCGACCGGACGCACGAGTTCGCGCACGCGGTCATGCACACCTCCGGCCAGGCCTTCATGATGGCGTTCCAGGCGGGCGGCCCGCACGCCCAGGACCGCGGCCTGGAGGCGGTGGCGTACGCGTACGCGGAGCAGGTGCGCACCCCCGGGACGGCCGAGTGGTCCAAGCCCCAGGGCAAGCGGGACCCGCTCACCCTCACCAAGCGCTTCACCGCGGTCCCCAGGGGCATCGCGCTGATGATCGGCTGCAACACCTTCCCGACCTGGAACGGCTACCCGGGCCTGTTCGCCTCCCTGGCCACCGGCAACGCGGTCCTGGTCAAGCCGCACCCGCGCGCGGTGCTGCCGCTCGCGCTCACCGTGCGGGTGGCCCGCGAGGTGCTCGCCGAGGCCGGCCACGACCCGAACCTGGTCGCGCTGGCCGCCGAGAGGCCGGGCGAGGGCATCGCCAAGACCCTGGCCACCCGTCTCGAGATCCGGATCATCGACTACACCGGTTCCACGGCCTTCGGCGACTGGCTGGAGGCCAACGCCCGCCAGGCGCGGGTCTACACCGAGAAGGCCGGCGTCAACACGGTCGTCGTCGAGTCGGCCGGCGACTACAAGGGCATGCTCGCCAACCTGGCCTTCTCGCTGTCCCTGTACAGCGGCCAGATGTGCACCACCCCGCAGAACCTGCTGATCCCCCGCGACGGCATCCGCACCGACCAGGGCCACAAGTCCTTCGACGAGGTGACCGCCGACCTCGCCCAGGCGGTCGACGGGCTGCTCGGCGACGACGCGCGCGCCAACGCCCTGCTCGGCGCGATCGTCAACCCGGACGTCAAGGCCCGTCTGGAGGCCGCCTCGGCCCTCGGCGAGGTCGCCCTCGCCTCCCGCGAGATCACCCACCCGGACTTCCCCGACGCGGTCGTCCGCACCCCGGTGATCGTGAAGCTGGACGGCGCCAAGCCGGACGCCGAGGCCGCCTACATGAGCGAGTGCTTCGGCCCGGTCTCCTTCGCCGTCGCGGTCGACTCGGCCGCCGACGCGGTGGAGCTGCTGCGCCGCACCGTCCGCGAGAAGGGCGCGATGACCGTGGGCGCCTACACGATGGACGAGGAGGTCGAGCGGGCCGTGGAGGAGGTCTGCCTGGAGGAGGCCGCCCAGCTGTCCCTGAACCTCACCGGCGGGGTGTACGTCAACCAGACGGCCGCCTTCTCCGACTTCCACGGCTCGGGCGGCAACCCCGCGGCCAACGCGGCCCTGTGCGACGCGGCGTTCGTGGCCGACCGCTTCCGGACGGTGGAGGTCCGCCGGGAGGCGTGAGGCCGCCCCTCACGCGGGCGCGCCCCCGGTGGCACTCCAGTGGTACAGCGTCATGGCCACACTGGTGGCGAGGTTGTAACTGGAGACCTGGGGGCGCATCGGCAGGGCCACCAGGTGGTCGGTCCGCTCCCGCAGCTCGGCGGAGAGCCCGCTGCGCTCGGAGCCGAAGGCGAGCACGGCGTCGTCGGGCAGCTTCAGCCCGCGGATGTCCTCGCCCTCCGGATCGAGCGCGAACAGCGGCCCCTCCGGCAGCTCGGCCACGGTCAGCCGCTCCACGGTGGTCGCGAAGTGCAGCCCCGCCCCGCCGCGCACCACCGTCGGATGCCAGGGGTCGAGGGTGCCCGTGGTGACCACCCCGGTCACCCCGAAACCGGCGGCCAGCCGGATCACCGCGCCCGCGTTGCCGAGGTTGCGGGGCTGGTCCAGAACGACGACCGGTGCGCTGCGGGACGTGCGCGCCAGCGCCGCGAGGCCCGCCGCGCGGGAGGGCCGTACGGCGAGCGCGGCCACGGCGGTGGGATGCGGGCGCGGCACCAGAGCGGCGTACGCGTCCCGCTCCACCTCGGTCAGCAGCGCGTCCAGGGTGTCCCGTACGTCCGGGGCCAGCTCGTCGGCAAGGGCGAGCGCCGCCCGTCGGTCGACGGCGACCGCGACGGGCACCTCGGCGCCGAAGCGCAGCGCGTGCTTGAGGGCGTGGAAGCCGTCGAGCAGCACGGCGGTGTCGGCGAGCCGGTGCCAGTCGCGTACGGGGTCGGTCATGCCGGGAAGCCTACGCGGGCCGGCCCGTCCTCCTCGGGGCCGCGCGGTCCGGCCGGCTCCGGGCGGCCCCGCGGCCAGGGCAGCCGGGCACCCGCGCGTGCCGCGAGTCCGCCCAGCCGCAGCAGGAACGAGGTCGACAGGAAGACCGCGTCCGTCGCGATCATCGCCAGCGAGAAGAACGGCAGGCCCAGCACGACCGCGATCACCGCGTGCTCGGTCATCATCGCCACCAGCAGGACGTTCTTGACCCGCCGGTTGAACAGGGTGAACGGGAAGGCGACCTGTACGATCACCGTCCCGTACGTCACGAGCATCACCATCACGCCGCTGGCGGACAGCAGGTCGCCCAGCGCCGGCCAGGGCGAGAAGTAGTCCAGGTGGAGCGGGTAGTACACGGCGGTGCCGTCCTGCCAGCGCGACCCCTGGATCTTGTACCAGCCGGCCGTCGCGTAGATCAGGCACGCCTCGGCCGCGATCACCAGCAGGGCCCCGTTGTGCAGGATGTTGGCGACGGCGTCGAGCAGCACCCGCGGCTCGGCGGTCTCGACATGCTGTCCGACCAGCCAGTACAGGCCCAGCCCGAGCCACACCGCCCACAGCAGCATGGGCACGAACCATTCGCCGTCCGACCGCCCCGTCGCCGCGATCCCGGCCAGCGCCACGCCGAGCACGCTCCACAGGGCGGGGCCGACCCGGTCGGGCAGCCGCTCGCCACGCGCGCGTGCCGCCCGCTCGCGCACGGCCCGGCGCGCGTCCAGCGACCACACCCGGCCACAGCGGGTGAACACCAGGTAGATCGACATGAGGTGGAGGACGTTGTCGCCGCCGTCGCCCACGAAGACGCTGCGGTTCTGCAGCGAGAGCACGCCGACCAGGAAGAGCACGGACATCGTGCGGGTGCGCCAGCCCAGCAACAGCAGCAGGCTGGAGACCGCGGCCAGGGCGTAGACCGTCTCGAACCAGAACTGGCCGCGGAACCACAGCAATGCGGTGAAGGCGTTGTTGTCGGCGACCAGCTGGTGGGCGAGGTTCCAGCTCCACGGGCCGTCGGGCCCGTACAGCTCCTGGCGGTGCGGCAGCTCGCGCAGCAGGAACAGCAGCCAGGTCGCCGAGAAGCCGATGCGTATGACGGCCGACTGGTAGGGGGCGAGGGCCGTGTCGGTGACCCGGGCGACGCCCCGTGAGACGGAGAGCGCGACGCCGTTCACCGCACACCTCCCCGGGCCTCGTCGGCCGGGACGGTCCACCAGGGCAGCATGCGGTACGTGGGCGAGGTCGACACTTTCTCCGTGCTCCATCGGGGGGCGGGCACGTTGGTGGTGCGGAGGCGGACCTGGACGCGCTGGAGGACGCCGTCCGGCCCGGCCGCCTGGTCACGGCCGAGGCGCAGGACGACGATGCGGCGCAGGTACTGCTCGGCCAGGGTGCCGCGCAGCCCCGTGGAGCGGTTGTCGCCGTCGTGCGTGGACGCGTAGAAGTCGAAGGCGCGGCGCAGCTCGTTCTGCTGCGTGTGGCTGGGCACCGGGTTGGCGTCGATGGCCCGGCCGTCCTCGGCGGACAGGTCGTACCAGCCGGTGGTGCGGTAGCCGCCGTCCGCGCCGCGGGTCTCGGCGCGCACCTGGACGCCCATGTTCTGCTGGAGCGGGTTGGGCGCGAACAGCTTCCAGTTCTGCTCGAACTCCGGGTAGATCCACCCGTCGACGTTCTTGCCGTACTGCCTCGTCACCGTGTTCGACGGCGTGACGTACAGGAACACCATGGCCAGGTGCACACAGGCGACCACCGCGACGACGGCGAACGCCAGCGCGGCGCCGACCCGGTAGGGCAGGGAGAGCGCGGCGACACCGCCGCGAACGGTCTCGTCCCCTACCCCCGCGCCGGGCTCGTCCCCGGTCTCCGCGCCGCGAGCGCCCTCCGCGCCGGAACCGGCGGCCCCGGGCACGGCGCGGGCGGGAGGCTCGACGCCGGACACGGCCTCCGCGCCGGGCTCGGGTACGGCCTCCGCGCGGGGGCCCGGTACGGCGGCGGCCCCGGCGGGTTGCGTGTCCCGCCCCACGGCCGCGTCGGCCTCCGTGGCCCCGGTGACCCCATGGGCCCCACGGGGCTCGTCGCCCCGGTCGGGCCCGTACCGCCCGCCCGGGCCGTTCGAGCCCCTCTCCTGCGCGTCCATTCCGCCCGCTCCCCGATCCAGGTCCGACTTCCCGCCCCGCGTCCGCCCGACACCCGCGGGATGCGGCGGCATGCCCCGATCCGGCGCGCCGCCCGCACCGTCCGGGGGCGCCGTTCCCGGGCGCCGCACGGAACGGTACTCACGCCGGGCCGCCCGGCACAGCCCCGCTCGACGGGCCCGTCCGGCGGCGACCGCGATTCGTACCGCTCTGTGTCCGTTCACCCGTACGCCGCCGGAGCAGGGCGCCGGGCGGCGCGGCGTCGGCCGCCCGTCCGGCCCGGCGGCGGCCGCCCGTCCGGCCCGGCGGCGGCCGCACGCGGCGGCCTCAGCAGACGTTCCGCGCTGTGTCCACAGGACGCGCCCACGGTTTTCCACAGCGGTTGACACCCTACGGCGACGAGCCGCACCATGGAATCCGCCGAACCGAACGATCGGTCGGGCCGCAGGACACGCAGGACATACGCAGAACACGCAGGACAAGACAGAGGCCAAGCAGCCAAGCAGAGGTCAAGGGGGACCGCATGGCGACAGCAGCCGCGCACCGGACAGCCGGCGCCCCGGCGTACGGCGCACCGCACGCCGACCCGGACGGCGACGCCCGGCAGCGTGCCTTCGACGCCGCGGTGGCCGCCGACGAGCGCGTCGAGCCCAGGGACTGGATGCCCGACGCCTACCGGGCGACGCTGGTCCGGCAGATCGCCCAGCACGCCCACTCCGAGATCATCGGCATGCAGCCGGAGGCCAACTGGATCACGCGCGCGCCCTCGCTGCGCCGCAAGGCCATCCTCATGGCCAAGGTCCAGGACGAGGCGGGCCACGGCCTGTACCTGTACAGCGCGGCCGAGACCCTGGGCGTCAGCCGGGACGAACTGCTCGACAAGCTGCACAGCGGCCGGCAGAAGTACTCGTCGATCTTCAACTACCCGACGCTGACCTGGGCCGACGTGGGCGCCATCGGCTGGCTGGTGGACGGCGCCGCGATCACCAACCAGGTCCCCCTGTGCCGCTGCTCCTACGGCCCGTACGCGCGGGCGATGGTCCGCGTCTGCAAGGAGGAGTCCTTCCACCAGCGGCAGGGCTACGAGCTGCTGCTCGCCCTGAGCCGGGGCACGCCCGAGCAGCACGCGATGGCGCAGGACGCGGTGGACCGCTGGTGGTGGCCGTCGCTGATGATGTTCGGTCCGCCCGACGACGCCTCCCAGCACTCCGCGCAGTCGATGGCCTGGAAGATCAAGCGCCACTCGAACGACGAGCTGCGTCAGCGCTTCGTCGACATCTGCGTCCCGCAGGCCGAGTCCCTCGGCCTCACCCTGCCCGACCCGGACCTGAAGTGGAACGAGGAGCACGGCCGGCACGACTTCGGCGCCATCGACTGGACCGAGTTCTGGGACGTCCTCAAGGGCAACGGGCCGTGCAACGAACAGCGGCTGACCCAGCGCCGCCGCGCCCACGACGAGGGCGCCTGGGTACGGGAGGCGGCCGCCGCCCATGCCGCCAAGCACGCGGCCAAGCACACCGGGAAGCACACCGGTCCGACGGGAGTGGAGCAGGCATGACCGACACCGACTGGCCCCTGTGGGAGGTCTTCGTCCGCTCCCGGCGCGGACTGTCCCACACCCACGCCGGCAGCCTGCACGCCCCGGACGCGGAGCTGGCCCTGCGCAACGCCCGCGACCTGTACACCCGGCGCGGCGAGGGCGTCTCGATCTGGGTGGTGCCGTCCGCGGCGATCACCGCCTCCTCCCCGGACGAGAAGGACCCCTTCTTCGAGCCGGCCGCCGACAAGCCCTACCGCCACCCGACCTTCTACGAGATCCCGGAAGGGGTGAAGCACCTGTGACCGCGACCCCGGTGACCGTCTCCGCGACCGCCGCCCTCGCCCTCGGCGACGACGCCCTGGTGCTCTCCCACCGGCTGGGGGAATGGGCCGGTCACGCGCCCGTGCTGGAGGAGGAGGTCGCCCTCGCCAACATCGCCCTCGACCTGCTGGGCCAGGCCCGCGTCCTGCTGTCGATGGCCGGGGACGAGGACGAACTGGCGTACCTGCGCGAGGAGCGCGCCTTCACCAACCTCCAGCTGGTCGAGCAGCCGAACGGCGACTTCGCGCACACCATCGCCCGCCAGCTCTACTTCTCCACCTACCAGCACCTGCTGTACGCGCGACTGGCCGCGTCGGAGAGCGAGTTCGCGCCGCTGGCCGGCAAGGCGGTCAAAGAGGTCGCCTACCACCGCGACCACGCCGAGCAGTGGACGCTGCGGCTCGGCGACGGCACCGACGTCAGCCACGAGCGGATGCGCCGGGCCTGCGAGGCGCTGTGGCGGTTCACCGGCGAGATGTTCCAGCCGGTGGCGGGCCTGGACGTCGACCAGGCCTCCCTGGAGAGGGACTGGCTGGACTCCGTCAGCGACGTGCTGCGCCGGGCCACCCTCGCACCGCCCGAGGGCCCGCGGACCGGGGCCTGGTCGGCGGGCGCCGGCCGACAGGGCCTGCACACCGAGCCGTTCGGCCGGATGCTCGCCGAGATGCAGCACCTGCACCGCAGCCACCCGGGCGCGTCATGGTGACCGCGACGACCCCGCTGGAGACGGAACTACTGAGGCTGGCCGGCTCGGTGCCCGACCCCGAACTGCCCGTGCTCACCCTGGCGGAGCTGGGCGTGGTCCGCGCGGTGCGCCTGCGCGGCGCGGACGCGGTCGAGGTCGAGCTGACCCCCACCTACACCGGATGTCCGGCGGTCGAGGCGATGGCGCTGGACATAGAGCGGGTGCTGCGCGAGCACGGCATGCGGGAGATCGCCGTGCGCACGGTGCTCTCGCCCGCCTGGTCGACGGACGACATCACCGCCGAAGGACGCCGCAAACTACGGGAGTTCGGCATAGCGCCCCCCCGGATGCGCACGGCCGCCGAGCCGGTCCCGCTGGAACTCGGACCGACCAGGACACGGCAGGCGCGGACCGAGTCCGTCGACTGCCCGCACTGCGGCTCGGCCGACACCGAACTGCTCAGCCGGTTCTCCTCCACCGCCTGCAAGGCGCTGTGGCGCTGCCTGGCCTGCCGTGAACCGTTCGACCACTTCAAGGAGGTGTGATGGCCCGCTTCCACCCGTTGTCCGTGACGGCCGTCGACCGGCTCACCGACGACTCCGTCGCCCTGACCCTGACGGTGCCGCCCGAACTGCGCGAGGAGTACCGGCACGCCCCGGGCCAGCACCTCACCCTGCGGCGCGTGGTCGACGGCATCGACGTGCGGCGGACGTACTCGATCTGCTCACCGGCCCCCCATCCCGACGGCGAGGGACCCCGGACGCTGCGGGTCGGCGTGCGGCTGGTGGAGGGCGGCGCCTTCTCGACGTACGCGTTCAAGAAGATCAACGTCGGCGACGAGCTGGAGGTGATGACCCCGGCGGGCCGCTTCACGCTCCAGCCCGCGCCCGGTCTGTACGCCGCGGTCGTCGGCGGCAGCGGCGTCACCCCGGTGCTGTCCGTCGCCGCCACCCTGCTGGCCCGGGAACCGGCGGCCCGCTTCTGCCTGATACGCGGCGACCGTACGACCGCCTCGACGATGTTCCTCGAAGAGGTCGCCGATCTGAAGGACCGCTATCCGCAGCGGTTCCAGCTGGTGACGGTGCTCTCACGGGAGGAGCAACAGGCGGGGCTGCCGTCGGGACGGCTCGACGAGGAGCGGCTGACGCACCTGCTGCCTGCGCTGCTGCCGGTGCCGGACGTGGCGGGATGGTTCCTGTGCGGGCCCTATGGGCTGGTGCAGGGGACCGAGCGGGCGCTGCATGGGCTCGGGGTGGACAGGTCCCGGATCCACCAGGAGATCTTCCATGTGGCCGCCGGCAGCGGAGCCGAGCCGGTGGCCGCCGCCCCCGCGCACAGCACCGTCACGATCCGGCTCGACGGCCGAGGCGGCACCTGGCCCGTTCAGGACGGGGAGACCCTGCTGGAGACCGTCCTGCGCAACCGTCCCGACGCGCCCTATGCCTGCAAGGGCGGCGTGTGCGGCACCTGCCGGGCCTTCCTGGTGACGGGCGAGGTGCGGATGGACCGCAACTTCGCGCTGGAGCCGGAGGAGACGGAGGCGGGGTACGTGCTGGCCTGCCAGTCCCACCCGGCCACGGAGGCGGTGGAACTGGACTTCGACCGCTGAACCACGCCGAACCGCGCCGCACCACACGGCAGGCGGCGGTCCGCCGGGCCGGACGCACCCGTCCGCAGCCGTCAGAGAACGTGGCCCGGCCGGCCCTCGTCCGTCACCACCGGACGGCCGGCGGCCGCCCAGACCTGCATGCCGCCGTCGACGTTCACCGCGTCGATGCCCTGCTGGACCAGGTAGTTCGTGACCTGCGCCGAGCGTCCGCCGGAGCGGCAGATCACATGGACGCGGCCGTCCTGGGGCGCGGCCTCGGTCAGCTCGCCGTAGCGGGCCACGAAGTCGCTGATGGGGATGTGCAGCGCTCCCTCGGCGTGACCCGCCTGCCACTCGTCGTCCTCACGGACGTCCAGCAGGAAGTCGTCGTCCTTGAGGTCCGCGACCTCGACCGTGGGCACACCAGCTCCGAAATGCATGGCTCCGACGCTACCCGAAGGACAGCGCTACCCGAAGGACAGGAGGTCCGTGGTCAGGCCGAGGACCGACCACCGGCCCAGGCCCAGCGAGCCCCGCCGGCCCAGACTCACCAGGCCCCACCGGCCCTGCCCCCGCTCCCAGCAGGGACGCTCAGTCCTGCCCCTGCCCCTGCCCCTGCCCTTAATCCTGGCCCTGGCCCTGGCCCTGACTCAGCAGGGCCGCCAGCTGCGACTCGCGTGACGTCACGTCGTCGCGCAGTTGCCCGGCGATCTCGTCGAGGAGACGGTCGGGGTCGTCGGGGGCCAGCCGGAGCATCGCGGCGATCGCGCTGTCCTCCAGCTGCCCGGCGACGACCGTCAGCATCTCCTTGCGCCGGGACAGCCACTCCAGCCGGGCGTACAGCTCCTCGGCGCGGCTGGGCTGCTGGGCCGCGGGCACTGGGCCTGCGGCCCACTCCGCGGCCAGTTCCCGCAGCTCCTGCTCGTCGCCGCGGGCGTAGGCGGCGTTGACGCGGGTGAGGAACTCCTCGCGCCGTTGGCGCTCGTCCTCCTCCTGCGCGAGGTCGGGGTGGGCCTTGCGGACCAGGTCGCGGTAGAGGCCGCGGGCCTCCTCGCTCGGGCGCACCCGCTGCGGGGGCCGTACCGGCTGCTCGGTGAGCATCGCGGCGGCCTCCGGGAAGAGACCGTCGGAGTCCATCCAGCCGTGCAGCAGTTCCTCGACGCCCGGGATGGGCAGCAGCCTCGCCCGGGCCTCCTGGGCCGTGCGCAGGTCCTCGGGGTCGCCGGTGCGCGCCGCCCTGGCCTCGGCGAGCTGGACGTCCAGCTCCTCGATACGGGCGTAGAGGGGGCCGAGCCGCTGCTCGTGGAGCCGGGAGAAGTTCTCGACCTCCACCCGGAAGGTCTCCACCGCGATCTCGTACTCGATGAGGGCCTGCTCGGCGGCCCGTACGGCCCGCTCCAGCCGCTCCTCGGGCCGGGCCGCCGTGTCGCCGGACGTCGCCCGGGCCGTTCCGGCGACGTCGCCCTGCTCTGCTTCCGGGGTCGTCACCCGACCAGCGTAGGCCACGGCGGCAGCGCCCCCACCCGAACCGCCCCGCCCCGGCCGCTCCCCCGCGCCCCGCACTCCCTCCCCGCCCCCGCCCAGAGCCCTTCGATACCCCCGATGCTCCCCGACGCTCCCGAACTCCCCCCTAAACCCCCATCTCCGCGGCGAGCCTGCCGGAGCGCACCGCCGTGACCAGCTGGGCGTGGTCCGCCTCGGTGTGGTCGGCGTAGGCGACGGCGAACGCGGCGACCGCCTCGTCCAGTTCCGTGTTCTTGCCGCAGTAGCCGGAGATCAGGCGCGGGTCGGCGCTGTGGGCGTGGGCGCGGGCCAGGAGCGCGCCGGTCATCCGGCCGTAGTCGTCGATCTGGTCGGCGGGCAGGGCGGCCGGGTCGACGCTGCCCTTGCGGTTGCGGAACTGCCGTACCTGGTAAGGACGTCCGTCCACCGTCGTCCAGCCGAGCAGGATGTCGCTGACCACCTGCATGCTCTTCTGGCCGAGCACCACGCGCCGTCCCTCGTGCCCCGCCCCGGGCGCCGGGAAGCCGGCGGTCGCCAGGTGCGGCAGCAGCGCCGACGCCCTGGCCTCCTTCACCTGGAGCACCAGCGGCTCGCCGCGGTGGTCCAGCAGCAGCACGACGTAGGACCGGGTGCCCACGCTGCCCGTGCCGACCACCCGGAAGGCGACGTCGTGCACCGCGTGCCGGGCCAGCAGCGGGAGCCGGTCCTCGGAGAGCGTGGCGAGGTACTGCTCCAGCGAGGCCGCCACCGCCGCGGCCTCCGCGTCCGGTACCCGCCGCAGCACCGGCGGGGCGGCGACGAAGCGGCGCCCGCCGTCCTCGGTCCGCTCGGTCGACTTGGCGGCGAACCGTCCGCTGGTGTTGGCCCGGGCCTTCTCCGAGACCCGTTCCAGGGTGCCGAGCAGGTCGTGGGCGTCGGTGTGGGAGACGAGTTCCTCGTCGGCGATGGCGTTCCAGGCGTCCAGCACCGGGAGCTTGGCCAGGAGCCGCATGGTGCGCCGGTAGGCGCCCACCGCGTCCTGGGCGGCCTCGCGGCACCGGTCCTCGTCGCAGCCCGCCTCCCGGCCGGCGAGCACGAGCGAGGCGGCGAGCCGCTTCAGGTCCCACTCCCAGGGGCCGTGCGCCGTCTCGTCGAAGTCGTTCAGGTCGATCACCAGTCCGCCGCGGGCGTCGCCGTAGAGGCCGAAGTTGGCCGCGTGGGCGTCGCCGCACAGCTGGGCGCCGATCCCGGTCATCGGGGTGCGGGCGAGGTCGTACCCCATCAGGCCCGCCGAGCCGCGCAGGAAGGCGAACGGCGTCGCCGCCATCCGGCCGACCCGGATCGGCGTCAGCTCGGGGAGCCGGCCGTGATTGGACTCCTCGACGGCCGCGACCGCGTCCGGCCGTCCGGCGTCCGGCGCGAAGCTGGCGTGCGCGGACCGCGCGACGCGCTCCCGCAGCGCCTTGCCCTCCGCCTTCGGCGACCCCCCGCCGGGCCACCGCGCGAACCCCGGCACCCGAGGCACCCGTGCGCCCCGGCCGGCCGCCCCCGCGTCCCCGTCCGCGGCCCCCGCCGCGCCGCCCTGTCCCGCCCCGACCTCGGTCATCCCGACCGCCCTCCCCGACCCGTGCATGTCACGTCAACGCGCCGACCGTACAGCGGGCCCCCGGACGCGTACACCGGCCCCGCCCCAAAACCCGGCCGCCTCCGCGTCGGCCCCGCGCCACCCCCTCGTGCCGCCCCGCGCGACGGCACGCGAGCGCTTTGCATAACGCCGGGCAGGGGGGCCGAACGGTAGCTCCACCGCGCTCGTCCGCACGCATACAGTCGTCCGCGATCAGCCCCGGAGCGCGCACCGCCCACACTCATCGCCCGCCCCGCGGGGCGGGCGCGCTCCGGCCCCACGGCCACGCCCACGCAGCAGCCGGACCACATCAGCCACACAGGCCCCGCCCCCTCGCCCCACCGCTCACGCCGGTCACACCGGTCACACCGGTCACACCGGTCACGCCGGTCACGCCGGTCACACCAGTACGGCCCGCACCACCCGCCCGTCAGGCAAGCCCCGTCCCTCTCCCCACCGCACCCCCCCCCACCCCTTCCCCCACCGAGGAGACCGAGGAACCCGCCATGACACCACCCCGTCGCGACGACCCGACCCCCGGCCCGACTCCGGCCGCTCACCCCGGAGCCGAGTCCACCGAGCGCACGATCAGCCGCAAGACCCTGCTCCGGGCCGCCGTGGCCGCCGGCGCCGCGCTCCCGCTGCTCTCGGGCACGGTGGCGCTCGCCCGGGACTCCGCCGTCCAGGGGCGTTCGCTGCCCGCGACGCCGGCCTGCGACGACGGCGACGGCCCGACGCACGACCAGATCGAGGGCCCCTACTTCAAGCCGAACTCCCCGCTGCGCACCAACCTGGTGACGGCCGGCACCACCGGCACTCCGCTCACCGTCAGCGGCTACGTCTTCGGCCGCACCTGCGTCCCGCTGGCCGGAGTCCTGCTGGACTTCTGGCAGGCCGACGACGCCGGGAACTACGACATGGCCGGATACACCCTGCGCGGCCACCAGTTCACGGACGCCAAGGGCGCGTTCTCGCTGACCACGATCGTGCCGGGCCTCTACCCGGGCCGTACCCGGCACCTCCACGTCAAGGCCCAGGCGCCCGGACAGCCCGTCCTCACGACCCAGCTGTACTTCCCGGGTGAGCCGCGCAACACCACCGACTCCCTCTTCGACGCGACGCTGCTGATGAACGTGCGCGGAGCGGGCGGCGGCAAGGAGGGCACCTTCGACTTCGTCCTGAACGTCGTCGGGACGCCGGGCCCCGGCGGTCCGACCGACCCGCCCACCGACCCGCCGTCCGGAACCTGGGCCGCCGGCCGCTCCTACGCCGCCGGCGACCGGGTCACCTACAGCGGCGTCGCCTACCGCTGTGTCCAGGCCCACACGTCCATGACCGGCTGGGAGCCGCCCAACGTCCCCGCCCTGTGGCGCCGCGAATGACCCTCGCCCGATTGATCCCGGCCCGAATGACGCCCGCCCGCACCACACCGTCCCACTGAGAGGCTCATCACATTCAGGTCGGACGCGAGGTCCGGCCGAAAGGCCGTCAGCGTCAGTCTCAAATCAACTTAAAGCGGAAAGGTCGGCATCGTCTGACGATGCCGACCTTTCCGTCGCTGTGCGCGAGGGGGGAGTTGAACCCCCACGCCCTTTCGGGCACTGGAACCTGAATCCAGCGCGTCTGCCTATTCCGCCACCCGCGCATTGGGTGTGTCCTCCGGCTCCGTTCCCTTTTTTCGGGCCCGGCGCCTTCCGACATGCAGAACATTAGCACGCCCCCCAGGGTGGATTCACATCGCTTTCCCGGTGCGGGCCTGCGGCTCCCCGCCCCGGCCGACCGGCCGCGCACACCGGCCGGCCGCCCGGCGCGCCCGCGCACGCCCCGCCCGCCACGCCGGTCCACGCCGGTCCACGCCGGTCCACGCCGGTCCATGCCGGTCCACGCCGGTCCATGCCGGTCCATGCCGGTCCATGCCGGTCCACGCTGATCCACAGAAAGCCACAGGAAGCTCCCGTTCCGTATCGGTGAGTGTCCGTTCACGTATCAACCTCGTACCGGTCGGGCCCGTCTTCCCCGGAGCCGGGACGGGACCACAGCCGGGTGCGGGACACTGGTCTGCGGCCGCCCGTACGATCCTGGGCAGAAGTACGACACGGAAGCACGACGCAGAGGCACGGCACGCAGGCACGGCACGGGCGTACGGCACGGCGGTACGCGAAGGAGTTCGGCGACGGGCTCCGCAGGGAACCTCGAAAGACAGCTCCCGCAGCACGGTGCGGGAGGCGTCGACGACCGTCGACGGGGCCGACAGGGGGAACCAGCCGATCGACCGGCGCGTGGATACGATCAGTAAGCAGTACCAGGTAAGCAGGACGCAGCAGCACGACGGCAAGACCCGCAACACCGGCAAGAACCGCAGGTACGGCCACCACGGAGGAGGTGCCCCATGGGAGTCCTGAAGAAGTTCGAGCAGCGTCTCGAAGGTCTGGTCAACGGCACCTTCGCCAAGGTCTTCAAGTCCGAGGTCCAGCCCGTGGAGATCGCGGGCGCGCTCCAGCGCGAGTGCGACAACAACGCGACCATCTGGAACCGCGACCGCACCGTCGTGCCCAACGACTTCATCGTGGAGCTGAGCGCGCCCGACTACGAGCGCCTGAGCCCCTACTCCGGCCAGCTCGGCGACGAACTGGCCGGCATGGTGCGCGACTACGCCAAGCAGCAGCGCTACACCTTCATGGGACCGATCAAGGTCCACCTGGAGAAGGCCGACGACCTGGACACCGGCCTGTACCGGGTGCGCAGCCGCACCCTGGCCTCCTCCAGCGACCAGCAGGCGCCGCAGGGCGGCCCCGCGCCGGCCCAGCCGCCCGCCGCGCTCGCGCGGCCGGCCGCCCCCGGCGGCTACGGCTA
>NZ_BAABKC010000045.1:0-118158 GCF_039543625.1 Streptomyces similanensis
CCCCGCCGCCCTCGCGCCCCCTCGCCCCGCCGCCCTCGCGCCCCCTCGGCCCGCTGTCCGCGCGGCCTCCTCGGCCCCGCCGCCTCACACCGCCCCGCCGTGCCCCGTGAACCCTTCGCAAACCCCCGTCACCGGTGCGCAACGGAGGGGCAATCCGGTCCCGCGACCATGGCCGTATGACGCCGCCCGCCCGCACCCCGCCGGACCCGTCCGCCCCGTCCGGCTCGCCCGCCCTCGTCCTAGTCGCGCACGGCAGTCGTGACCCCCGTGCGCGGGGCACCGTCGAGGCCCTCGGGGAGCGCGTCCGGCGGTTGCGTCCGGGCCTGCCCGTCCGCCTCGGGCACATCGAGCTGAACGCGCCGCTGCTCCCCGACGCCCTGGCCCGGCTCACCGCCGCCGGGGCCGCCGAGGCGGTGCTCGTGCCGCTGCTGATCGGCCCCGGCCACCACGTCAAGCACGACATCCCGGCGACGGCGGCGAGTGCGCCGCTGCACGCGCGGGCCGCCGCCCCGCTCGGCCCGCACCCGCTGCTCGTCGAGACCCTGTGCGCCCGGCTGGCCGAGGCGGGCTGGCGCACCCCGCCCGACGCGGCGACGCGCCGCGCGAGCGCCGTCGTGCTCGCCGCCGCCGGCTCCCGCGACCCCGACTCGGCCGCCGTCACCCGCCGCACCGCCCGGCTCCTGGCCGAACGCGTCGGCGTGCCGGTCGTCGCCGCCTACGCCTCGGCCGCCGCGCCCACCGTCGAGGCCGCCGTGGCCGCCCTCGCCGCCCGGGGCCGGCACCGGGTCGCCGTCGCCTCCTGCTTCACCGCCCCGGGCCGCTTCGCCGTCGCGTGCGCGCGGGCCGCGCCCTGGATCGCGGCCGCCCCGCTCGGCGACCACCCGGCCCTGGCCCGCCTGGTCCTGCACCGCTACGACCAGGCGCTCGGCCACGACCGAACCGTCACCGCCCGCACCCGCACCCCGGCGCCGGCAGCCTGAACGGACGCGGACCGGCCCCGCCCACCCGGATCCCCACCCGCATCCCGATTGTCACCCCCTGCCCGTACTGTCGAGGCATGGAAGGGATCGCCCCCGGGGCAGCACAGGCAGCACAGGCAGCAGGACCGTACGAGAACCAGCTCCCGCCCGCCGGCTACGAGACGCCGGCCGTCGAGCGCTGGGCCGCCGAGCCGGACAAGCGGCCGGGACGTACGGCGTTCCAGCGCGACCGCGCGCGCGTGCTGCACTCCGCCGCCCTGCGCCGCCTGGCCGGCAAGACGCAGGTGGTCACGCCGGGCACCCGCAGCCAGGCGTGGGACCCGAGCCCCCGTACCCGCCTCACCCACTCCCTGGAGTGCGCCCAGGTCGGCCGTGAGCTGGGCGCGGCCCTCGGCTGCGATCCCGATCTCGTGGAGGCGGCCTGCCTCTCCCACGACCTCGGCCACCCGCCCTTCGGCCACAACGGCGAACAGGCGCTCAACGAGTTCGCGGCCGACTGCGGCGGCTTCGAGGGCAACGCCCAGTCGCTGCGCCTGCTCACCCGCATCGAGCCCAAGCGGTTCGTGCCCGACCCCGTCTCCGGCGCCCTCGTCGGCGTCGGCCTCAACCTCACCCGCGCCGCCCTGGACGCCGCCACCAAGTACCCCTGGCCGCGCGGCGCCCACCCCACCGACCCGGCCTCGCCCAAGTTCGGCGTCTACGAGGACGACCGCCCCGTCTTCGACTGGCTGCGCGAGGACGCGCCCGGCACCCGCACCTGCTTCGAGGCGCAGGTCATGGACTGGGCCGACGACGTGGCGTACTCGGTGCACGACGTGGAGGACGGCCTGCACGCGGGCCACATCGACCCGGACTGCCTGCACGCCGAGTCCGAGCGGCAGGCGGTGTTCGAGGTCGCCGTCGGCCGCTACGTCCCGGCGGACACCGACCCCGCCGAGCTGGCCGAGGCGCTGGACCGCCTGCTGGCCCAGGAGTGGTGGCCGCACGGGTACGACGGCTCGGCCCTCGCCCAGGCCCGCCTGAAGGACGCCACCAGCCAGCTCATCGGCCGGTTCTGCCTGGCCGCCGAGGGCGCGACGCGAGCGGCGTACGGCGCCGGGCGGCTGACCCGGTACGGCGCGGAGCTGGTCGTCCCGAGGAGCGCCCGGCTGGAGTGCGCCGTCCTCAAGGCGGTCGCCGACCGCTTCGTCATGCAGCGCGCCGAGCAGGAGCTGCTCCGCGCCGACCAGCGGATCGTGGTCGCCGAGCTGGCCGAGGCGCTCACCGCGCGCGCCCCCGAGGGCCTTGAACCCCAGTTCGAGTCCGCGTTCGCCGAGGCCGCCGACGACCGCGCCCGCAAGCGCGTCGTCGTCGACCAGATCGCCTCCCTCACCGACGCCTCGGCCCGCGCGCTGCACACGAGACTCACGGGCCGGGCGTGACCCTCCGTGGCCTGATCGGGGCACTCCCTCTTCCCGCATCACGCTCCGTGCGGGACGCTCGCCTATGGCGGCACCGACAACAGCACCGACAACAGCACCGCCAGCAACAGCCACAACAGCGATAGCAGAGATAACAGAGCCAACGGCGACAACAGCGACAACAGCGGCACCGACAGTGATCTCTGGGGACGTCCCCAGACCCCTGGCAGGAGGCATCAAGTGGTCGACGCGGATCAGACGTTCGTCATCGTCGGAGGAGGTCTGGCCGGCGCGAAGGCGGCCGAGACCCTGCGCGAGGAGGGTTTCAGCGGCCGCGTCATCCTCGTCTGCGACGAGCGCGACCGCCCCTACGAACGGCCGCCGCTGTCCAAGGGCTACCTGCTCGGCAAGGAGGAGCGCGACACCGTCTTCGTGCACGAACCGGCGTGGTACGCGCGCCACGACGTCGAGCTGCACCTCGGCCAGACCGTCGACGCCATCGACCGCGAGGCGAAGACCGTCCACTACGGCGACGACGGCACCCATGTGCGCTACGACAAGCTGCTGCTGGCCACCGGAGCCGAACCGCGCCGCCTGGACATCCCCGGCACCGACCTCGCCGGCGTCCACCACCTGCGCCGCCTGTCCCACGCCGAGCGGCTCAAGGGCGTCCTGGCCCACCTCGGCCGGGACAACGGCCACCTGGTGATCGCCGGCGCCGGCTGGATCGGTCTGGAGGTCGCGGCGGCGGCCCGCGAGTACGGCGCGGAGGTCACCGTCGTCGAACCGTCCGCCACCCCGCTGCACCACGTCCTCGGGCCCGAGCTGGGCGAGCTGTTCGCCGAGCTGCACAGCGCGCACGGCGTCCGCTTCCACTTCGGCGCCCGGCTGACCGAGATCGTCGGACAGGACGGCGTGGTGCTGGCCGCCCGCACCGACGACGGCGAGGAGCACCTCTGCCACGACGTGCTGGCCGCGATCGGCGCCTCCCCGCGCGTGGCGCTGGCCGAGGCGGCCGGCCTGGAGCTGGCCGACCGGGCGGACGGCGGCGGCATCGCGGTGGACGAACGGCTGCGCACCTCCGACCCCGACATCTACGCGGCCGGCGACGTGGCCGCCTTCCCGCACGGCCTGTTCGACGCCCGGCTGCGGGTCGAGCACTGGGCCAACGCGCTCAACGGCGGCCCGGCCGCCGCCCGCGCGATGCTCGGCCGGGACGTCGTGTACGACCGGGTGCCGTACTTCTTCTCCGACCAGTACGACCTGGGCATGGAGTACAGCGGCTGGGCGCCGCCGGGCTCGTACGACGAGGTGGTGATCCGGGGCGACGCCGCCAAGCGCGAGTTCATCGCGTTCTGGCTGAAGGAGGGGCGGGTGCTGGCCGGGATGAACGTGAACGTGTGGGACGTCACGGACCCGATCCAGCGGCTGATCCGCTCCCGCGCCCACGTGGACACCCACGCCCTGGCCGACCCGCACGTCCCCCTGGACACCCTGTCCGCGTGACCCGGCGGGCGAGGAGTGTCCGACCGCCCCCGTAGAATTCACTCGTGGCAGGACGGATCAACGACGAGGACGTGAAGGCGGTACGGGACGCGGTCCCGATCGACGCCGTCGTCTCCGAGTACCTCCAGCTGCGCAACGCGGGCGGCGGCAACCTCAAGGGGCTGTGCCCGTTCCACGACGAGAAGTCGCCGTCCTTCCAGGTCAGCCCGAGCAAGGGGTTCTTCCACTGCTTCGGCTGCCAGGAGGGCGGCGACACCATCACGTTCGTGATGAAGATCGACCACCTCACCTTCTCCGAGGCGGTCGAGCGCCTGGCCGCCCAGGCCGGCATCACCCTGCGCTACGAGGAGGGCGGCTACAACCCCGCCCACCAGCGCGGCGAGCGCATCCGCCTGGTCGAGGCGCACAAACTGGCCGCCGAGTGGTACGCCGAACAGCTCGCCTCCGCCGCCGAGGCCGAGGCCGGCCGTCTCTTCCTCGCCGAGCGCGGCTTCGACCAGGGCGCCGCCCTCCACTTCGGCGTCGGCTACAGCCCCCAGGGCTGGGACCACCTCACCCGCTTCCTGCGCGGCAAGGGCTTCACCGACAAGGAGCTGGTCCTCTCCGGCCTCGCCCAGGAGGGCCGCCGCGGCCCCATCGACCGCTTCCGCGGCCGGCTGATGTGGCCGATCCGCGACATCGGCGGCGAGGTGGTCGGCTTCGGCGCCCGCAAGCTCTACGAGGCGGACAACGGCCCGAAGTACCTCAACACCCCCGAGACGCCGATCTACAAGAAGTCCCAGGTGCTGTACGGCATCGACCTGGCCAAGAAGGAGATCGCCAAGGTCTCCCGCGCGGTCGTGGTCGAGGGCTACACCGACGTCATGGCCTGCCACCTGGCCGGCGTCACCACCGCGATCGCCACCTGCGGCACGGCCTTCGGCGGCGAGCACATCAAGATCCTGCGCCGGCTGCTGATGGACAACGGCTCGGCCCGGGTGATCTTCACCTTCGACGGCGACGCGGCCGGCCAGAAGGCGGCCCTGCGCGCGTTCGAGGACGACCAGAAGTTCGCCGCCGAGACCTACATCGCCGTCGCCCCGGACGGCATGGACCCCTGCGACCTGCGCCTGGCCAAGGGCGACGACGCGGTCCTGGACCTGGTCGAACCGCGCACCCCGCTGTTCGAGTTCGCGCTGCGCCAGATCGTCGCCCGCTACGACCTGGACACCCCCGGCGGCCGGGCCGCCGCCCTGGACGAGGCCGCGCCGGTCGTCGCCAGGATCAAGAACAGCGGCGCCCAGCACGAGGTCGCCGTCCAGCTCGCCGGGCTGCTCGGCATCCTCGACACCCAGTTCGTGGTCAAGCGGGTGGCGCAGCTCGCCCGCTGGGCCCGCGACCGCGGCGGCCGCGGCCCGGCCCAGGACGGCAGACAGCGCGGCGGCCCCCGGCAGGAGTTCGCCGCCCCGGCCGGCGCCCCCGCCGTCCGCGGCCCCGCCCTCACCCTGCGCAACCCCGTCTTCGCCACCGAGCGCGAACTGCTGAAGCTCGCCCTGCAACGCCCCGAGCTGGTCTCCCCGGCCTTCGACGCGTACGGCGTGGACGAGTTCACCGCGCCGCCCTACGCCGCCGTACGCCAGGCCATCCAGGACGCGGGCGGCGCCGAGCACGGCACCGCCGACCCGCACGAGTACCTGGTCCGGGTGCGCGAGGCCGCCCCCGACGACACGGTCCGCGCGATGGTCACCGAACTGGCGGTGGAGGCGATCCTGCTGCGCCGCGAGGTCGACGAGGCGTACGCGGGCGCCCAGCTCGTCACGGTGCGCCGCCGCGCGGTCGAGCGCCGCATCCGCGACCTCAGCAGCACCGTCGCCCGCCTCGGCACCGGCGGCGACCCCGCCCGACTGGCCGCCGCGCAGAACGAGTTGTGGGTGCTCCAGCAGTACGACCAGGCGCTGCGCGAGCGCGGCGCGGCCGCTCTGTGAGCATCCGCCGTACGGCGTCCGCCCGGCGGCGGTAACCGCCCCGTCACGGATCGAACGCAAAAAGTCACCGCACGCCCCTCGTGGCGGCGATGTGTCGTACCCCACACTGGGTCCGGTGCCTGAGCCCTCGGAGCGCGTAGCGCTGCCGCGCAGCTGAGCAGCGATCATCCTGGAGGTCGCCCCCCGTGCACACCCAGACCCGCACCCCCACCGACAGCGCCACCGGCCGTGGGAGGGCGGTGGCCGTGCCCCCGCAGGACCGGGCCGCGCACCACCCGGAGGCCGGGCAGGCCGCCGATCCGGAGGACCCGCCGGCCACCGAGCCGGCCCCGGAACCGCCCGAGCCGCAGCCGGACGGCCCGGAGCTGGAGGGCCCGCAGCCGGACGGCCCGGAGCTGGACGGCCCGCCGCTGGACGGCCCGGAGCCGGACGCCCAGGAGATCGACGGCGCCGAGGCCGACGCACCGGAGCCCGACCCGCACGACGCCCCCGACCCGCACGACACCACCGGCCCACTCGACCCGCACGACGCCACCGGTCCCCCCGCCACCCCCACCCGCACCGATACCGGCGGCCCGTCGGCCGACCTGTTCCGGCAGTACCTGCGGGAGATCGGGCGGATCCCGCTGCTCACCGCCGCCGAGGAGGTCGAACTCGCCCGGCGGGTGGAGGCCGGACTGTTCGCCGAGGACAAGCTGAGCAGCACGCCCGACCTGGACAGCCGGCTCGCCGGCGACCTGGACCGGCTCGTCGTGCTGGGCCGGATGGCCAAGCGCCGCCTCATCGAGGCCAACCTGCGCCTGGTGGTGTCGGTGGCGAAACGGTACGTCGGCCGCGGCCTCACCATGCTCGACCTGGTCCAGGAGGGCAACCTCGGGCTGATCCGGGCCGTGGAGAAGTTCGACTACGCCCGCGGCTACAAGTTCTCCACCTACGCCACCTGGTGGATCCGCCAGGCCATGTCCCGCGCGCTGGCCGACCAGGCCCGCACCATCCGCGTCCCCGTCCACGTCGTGGAACTCATCAACCGCGTGGTGCGCGTGCAGCGGCGGCTGCTCCAGGAGCGCGGCTACGAGCCCACCCCCGCCGAGGTCGCCGCCCAGCTGGACCTGACGCCGGACCGGGTCGGCGAGGTGCTGCGGCTGGCCCAGGAACCCGTCTCCCTGCACGCCCCGGTCGGCGAGGAGGACGAGGTGGCCCTCGGCGACCTCATCGAGGACGGCGACGCGGCCTCCCCGGTGGAGTCGGCGGCGTTCCTGCTGCTGCGCGAGCACCTGGAGGCGGTGCTGTCGACGCTGGGGGAGCGCGAGCGCAAGGTCGTGCAGCTGCGCTACGGGCTGATGGACGGCCGGCCGCGCACCCTGGAGGAGATCGGCCGCATCTTCGGCGTCACCCGCGAACGCATCCGGCAGATCGAGTCCAAGACCCTCGGCAAACTCCGCGACCACGCCTTCGCCGACCAGCTCCGCGGCTACCTGGACTGAGCCCGCCGCACCGCACGGCGGAGGGGGCCGCCCCGCGAGGCAGCCCCCTCAGCTTCCCGTACGGCCCCGACGACCGCCCGCGCTCAGTCGACCTCGGCGACCGCCCGCGCTCAGTCGACCTCGGCGACCGCCTGCGCGAACTGCGCCTGGTACAGCCGGGCGTACGCCCCCCGCGCCGCCAGCAGCTCGGCGTGGGCGCCCTGTTCGACGATCGAGCCGTTCTCCATCACCAGGATCGTGTCCGCGTCCCGGATCGTGGAGAGCCGGTGCGCGATGACGAACGAGGTGCGGCCGTGCTGGAGTTTGGCCATCGCCTTCTGGATCAGCACCTCGGTCCGGGTGTCCACCGAGCTGGTCGCCTCGTCCAGGACCAGGATCACCGGGTCGGACAGGAACGCCCGCGCTATCGTGATCAGCTGCTTCTCACCCGCGCTGACCCCGGTGCCCTCGTCGTCGATGACGGTGTCGTAGCCGTCGGGCAGCGTCCGGACGAACCGGTCGACGTGCGCGGCCCGCGCCGCCTCCTCGATCTCCCCGGGCGTCACCTCGCGCGCGGCGCCGTAGGCGATGTTCTCCGCGATGGTGCCGCCGAACAGCCAGGTGTCCTGGAGCACCATGCCGATGGCCGAGCGCAGCTCGTCCCGCGACATCCGGGCGATGTCCACGCCGTCCAGCGTGATCCGGCCGCCGGTGACGTCGTAGAACCGCATCAGCAGGTTGACCAGCGTCGTCTTGCCCGCGCCGGTCGGGCCGACGATCGCGACCGTCTGCCCCGGCTCGACGGTGAGCGACAGGTCCTCGATGAGCGGCTTGTCCTTCTCGTAGCGGAACGACACCTGCTCCAGGGCGACCCGCCCGCGCAGCTCCTCCGGCCGTACGCCCGGCACCGGATCGGCCTCCTGCTCCTCCGCGTCCAGGAGTTCGAAGATCCGCTCGGCCGAGGCGACGCCCGACTGCACCAGGTTCGCCATCGAGGCGACCTGCGTCAGCGGCATGGAGAACTGCCGCGAGTACTGGATGAAGGCCTGCACGTCGCCGATGGACAGCGAGCCGGAGGCGACCCGCAGACCGCCGACCACCGCCACCAGCACGTAGTTCAGGTTGGAGACGAACATCATCAGCGGCTGCATGACGCCGCTGTTGAACTGCGCCTTGAACCCGGCCTCGTACAGGGCGTCGTTCTGCTCGGCGAACTGCCGCGCCGACTCCTCCTGCCGGCCGAACACCTTCACCAGCGTGTGGCCGGTGTACATCTCCTCGATGTGCGCGTTCAGCTTGCCGGTGGTGCTCCACTGCTGCACGAAGTGCGGCTGGCTGCGCTTGCCGACGCGGGTGGCGACGACGAACGACAGCGGCACCGTCACCAGCGCGACCAGGGCGAGGATCCAGGAGACGTAGAACATCATCACCAGCACGCCGACGATGGTCAGCACCGAGTTGATGAGCTGGCCCATCGACTGCTGGAGGGTCTGGCCGATGTTGTCGATGTCGTTGGTGGCGCGGGAGAGCACCTCGCCGCGCTGGCGCTTGTCGAAGTAGGACAGCGGCAGCCGGGACAGCTTGGTCTGCACGTCCTCGCGCATCCGGAACATCGTCCGGTTCACCGACCGGTTCACCAGCCGCGTCGCCACCGCCATCAGCAGCCCGGCCACCATGAACGTGCCCAGCGCCAGCAGCAGCACCTTGCCGACCGCGTCGAAGTCGATGCCCTGGCCCGGGGTGAAGTCGGTGCTGCGGAGCATGTCGGCGACCGAGCCCTGGCCGTGCTCGCGCATGTTCTGGAGCACCTGCTCCTTGGTCGCCCCGCCCGGCAGCTGCCGGCCGATGATCCCGGCGAACACCAGGTCGGTGGCCTTGCCGAGGATCTTCGGCCCGAGCACGCTCAGGGTGACGCTGATCACCACGCACAGCAGCAGCGCGTACAGGGTGACCCGTTCGGGCCGGAACTGGGCCAGCAGCCGCTTGCCCGAGTCCTTGAAGTTCATCGAGCGGCTGTTCGGGCCGCCCCCGGCCATCATCCGACCCATGGGCCCGGCCATCAGGCGGCCTCCGCTTCCGTCAGCTGGGAGAGGACGATCTCCCGGTACGTCTCGTTGTCCGCCATCAGCTCGTGGTGGCGCCCGGCGCCGACGACCCGGCCGCTGTCCAGGACGACGATCCGGTCCGCCTCGCGGATGGTCGCCACCCGCTGGGCGACGATGACGACGGTGGCCTGCGAGGTCTCCTCGGCCAGCGCCGCGCGCAGGGCCGCGTCGGTGGCGTAGTCGAGCGCGGAGAAGGAGTCGTCGAAGAGGTAGATCTCCGGGCGCTGCACCAGGGTGCGGGCGATCGCCAGGCGCTGGCGCTGACCGCCGGAGACGTTGGTGCCGCCCTGCGCGATCGGCGCGTTCAGACCGCCCTCCAGCTTGCCGACGAAGTCCTTGGCCTGCGCCACCTCAAGGGCATGCCACAGCTCCTCGTCGGTGGCGTCCGGATTGCCGTAGCGAAGGTTGGTGGCGACGGTCCCGGCGAACAGGTACGGCTTCTGCGGCACCATGCCGACCGTCCTGGCCAGCAGCCGGGCGTCGAGGGTGCGCACGTCCACGCCGTCGACGAGGACCTCGCCGTCGGTCGCGTCGAACAGGCGGGGCACCAGGCCGAGCAGCGTGGACTTGCCGCTGCCGGTGGAGCCGATGACCGCGGTCACCTCGCCGGGCCGGGCCACCAGGTCGACGCCCTTGAGCACCGGTTCCTCGGCGCCCGGGTAGCGGAAACCGGCCTGACGCAGCTCCAGATGGCCGTGCCGGCGCAGCTCCGGGACGGGCGCGGCCGGCGGGACGACGCTGGACTCGGTGTCCAGCACCTCCTGGACGCGCTCGGCGCACACCTCGGCGCGCGGCACCATCATGAACATGAACGTGGCCATCATCACGGACATCACGATCTGCATCAGATAGGCCAGGAACGCGGTCAGGTCGCCGATCTGCATGCCGCCGCTGTCGATGCGGTGGGCGCCGAACCACACCACCGCGATGGACGACAGGTTCACCACCGTCATCACGATCGGGAACATCAGCGCCAGCAGCCGTCCGGTGGCCAGCTGCATCTCGGTGAGGTCGGTGTTGGCCTTGCGGAAGCGGTCGTTCTCGTACTCGTCGCGGACGAAGGCGCGGATGACGCGGTTGCCGGTGATCTGCTCGCGCAGCACCCGGTTCACCGTGTCCAGCCGGGTCTGCATCGACCGGAACAGCGGGCGCAGCCGGCGCACGATCAGCGTCACGCAGACGGCGAGCACCGGGACGACGGCGACCAGCACCCCGGACAGCGGCACGTCCAGGCCCAGCGCCAGCACGACACCGCCCACGCACATGATGGGCGCCGACACCATCAGGGTGAACGTCATCAGCGCCAGCATCTGTACCTGCTGGACGTCATTGGTCGTACGGGTGATGAGCGAGGGCGCGCCGAAGTGGCCGACCTCGCGCGCCGAGAAGGACTGCACCCGGTCGAAGACGGCGCCGCGGACGTCCCGGCCCAGCGAGGAGGCGGTCTTGGCGCCGTAGTAGACGGCGCCGATGTTGCACACCACCTGCGCCAGCGAGATGGCGATCATCACCGCGCCGTAGGTGAGGATGTAGCCGGTGTCGCCCTTCACCACGCCCTTGTCGATGATGTGGGCGTTCAGCGTCGGCAGGTAGAGGGTGGCGCAGGTCTGCAGGAGCTGTAGCAGCACCAGCAGGGATATGGGTTTCTTGTAGGGCCTGAGGTAGGTCCGCAGCAGTCTTAGGAGCACGCTGGTCTCTCGGAGTCGGCGGTGGGAGGCGTCGGGGTGTCCGTTCCCTTGGCCCCTATCGTCGGACACTCGACCCGTGTTACCTCAACCGATTAACCCAATAGCGGACCGATGACCGACCCCGCTCGGCCATCCGCCTTACGCCCACGGACCCACCGGACGGTCGGCGGCGGACCCGCCGGGCAGCCGGGGGCGGGTCCGCGGGGCGGTCGGGGGCGGACCCGCCGGGCGTTCGGTAGCGGGTTCGCGGGGCGGCCGGGGGCGGACCCACCGGGCGGCCCTCACGCGTGGAAGGCTCCCGGGTGGGTCTGTTCGCGGACCGACACGTACTGCTGGCGCACCGCCTGGCCCACGGCCAGCTCCTCGCCCGGTTCCAGGACCTGCGCGGCCGCGCCCTGCCAGGCCGGCGGGGTGCGCGGGTCGAGGACGCCCTGCGAGACGCCGAGCGCCCAGGCGGCCTGCCGGGCGGCGCCGATCGCGGCGTAGTCCGCGGGCTGCGGCACCACGACCTGCGCGCCGAACAGCGCGGGCGCCGCGGCCTGCACGGCGGGCAGCTCGGCGGCCGGCCCGAGCAGGAAGACCCGCCGCACCTCCACGCCCCGCCCGCGCAGCACGTCCAGCGCGTCCGCGAGCCCGCACAGCATGCCCTCGAACGCGGCCCGCGCCAGGTGCTCAGGCTTCATCGACTCGCGCCGCAGCCCGGCCAGCGTGCCCGCGGTGTGCGGCAGCGCGGGGGTGCGCTCGCCCTCCAGGTACGGCAGCAGCACCAGCCCGTGCGCGCCCGGCGTCGACTTCATCGCCAGGTCGGACAGGGACTCCAGATCGGGCAGGCCGAGCAGCTCGGCGGTGCCGCGCAGGGCCCGTACGGCGTTCAGCGTGGTGACGACCGGCAGGTGCATGCCGGTGGCGTCGGCGAGCGAGGTGATCATGCCGGCCCGGTCGACCAGCGCCTCGGGGTGCACGGCCATCACCGAACCGGAGGCGCCGAGCGAGACCACCACGTCGCCCACGGCGAGCCCGAGCCCGAAGGCGGCGGCCATGGTCTCCCCGGTGCCCGCCGAGATCAGCAGCCCCTCCGGAGTCGTGCCGGCCGCCTCGGAGGGGCCGATCACCTCGGGCAGCACGGCCTGGTGGCCGAGGGCCAGCTCCACCAGATCGGGGCGGTAGGCGCCGGTGGCCGCCGACCAGTAGCCGGTGCCGGAGGCGCCGCCGCGGTCGGTGGTCCGGCGGGCCGGCCGCCCCAGCAGCTGCCACACCAGCCAGTCGTGCGCCTGGAGCAGCACGGCGGTCCGGCGGGCCGCGTCCGGTTCGTTCTTCGCGAGCCAGCGCAGCTTGGTGACCGGCTGCGCGGCCTGCGGCACACAGCCGACCGCCTGCGCCCACGCCTCCCGGCTGCCGAGCGCGTCGATCAGGTCGGCCGCGGCGATCTGGGCCCGCCGGTCGCCGCCGACCAGCGCGGGCCGCACCGTGGCGCCCTGGGCGTCCAGCGGCACCAGCGCGTTCTGCTGGGCCGACACGCCGATGGCCTGCACGCCCTCCAGCAGCCCGCCGCCCGCGGCCTCCCCGAGCGAGAGCAGCCAGGCCTGCGGATCCACGTCGGCAGGGCGGCCGCCCCCCTCGGGGCTCTCCACCGGATGCGGCGCGTAGCCCTGCCGGAGTACGGCGCCCGTGTCCGTGTCGCAGACCACGATGCGAGTGAAATCAGGTGAACTGTCCAACCCGGCGACTATCCCCATGGCGAAAATTCTGCCGCACCGCGGCCCCTGCTCGGGTCACGGATCGCCAGGCGGACGCATTCTCGCGGCCGCGGAGCGGGCGCGGCCCGCGTTCCGGACGCCCCCGCACACGCCACCGGCGCCCCTCGCGGGGCGCCGGGACCGTCCGTCTCACGTGTGCTCAGCTGTCGCCTCAGCCGTCGCCTCAGGTGTTGCTGGTGCCCCAGTCGTCCGGGCCGCTGCCGTTGCCGTGGCCGCGCAGCGAGCGCACCCGCTGGGCCACGGACTCCGGCACGCGGTCGCCGACCTTGTCGCTGACCACGTGGTACGCCTTGTCCGCGAACTGGCGGCCCTGCTGCGCCGCCGTCTCGGCGGTGTTGCGCACCGCCGGGTTCTGCGCGACCTGCCGTGCGGACCTGCGGAGCTGCTCGTAGCGCTCACGTCCCGCCTTCGTGCCCAGTACGTATCCCACGGCGAGCCCTGCGATGAACACGAGCCGGTACCGCATGGTTGGCCACCCTTCGTTCTGCCTCGATCCGGAGCCGGGGGGAACCGATTGGCGGAGCACCCCCCTGCTTGCGCTAATGTATGTGTCGCAGCGAGCGCGCGCCCCCTGGCGACTACCCAGGTAGACGCGTTCGATGCGACGAGGCATTCCTCCGTAGCTCAATTGGCAGAGCAGCCGGCTGTTAACCGGCAGGTTACTGGTTCGAGTCCAGTCGGGGGAGCTCGGTCCTCCGTAGCTCAATTGGCAGAGCAGCCGGCTGTTAACCGGCAGGTTACTGGTTCGAGTCCAGTCGGGGGAGCACAGTGAACGAGGACCCTCCGGGGTCCTTTTTCATGTCCGGTTCGTGACCCGGGGAACCGCGCGGCCCGCGCCGGAGTCCTCAAGGTCACGAGGGGCCGCGGCAAGCCGACCATGACGAAGCAGGAGATCGTATGAGCGGCTATGCTGCGGCAGACGGCGCGCACACATGTACGCGACGCGCCGAACGGGGCGGTAGCTCAGCCGGTTAGAGCAGCGGACTCATAATCCGTCGGCCGTGGGTTCGAGTCCCACCCGCCCCACCTCGCAGTGCAGGCGCAGAATCGATCTGACCTGTTCGTACGCGGCGGCGGTGGTCGCCACGCCGGAGCGGCGGCCACCGCTCACCCACTTGGACCGCTCGCCCCCCTTACGGCCTCACGGCTCAGCGGCGTCGGCCGTCGTCGGCTGCGTCGGAGGTTTCCGGGAGGTCGTCGCGGTCGCCCTCCGCCTGGGAGGGGGTCGGGTAGGGGGTGTCCGGCGGTTCGGCGGTGCGCCGGGTGTCGTTGTCGTCCCGTTCGCCCTCGGCCTGGGACGGGGTGTGCTCTCTCATCGTGCTGCTCCTGCGGACGTGCGGCCCCGGTCGGGCCGATCCGGCTGGTTCGGCTGATCACTCGCCGGGCCGAGTACCCCCTGAGCGGGGAACCCCACGGAAGCCCGAGTGCCCGTTCGTGCCCTTCGCGCGCCTTGTGAGGGCGCTTACGCCGCCCTCCGCGTCGTCACGGGCGCCGGGGGGCTCCGGGGTCCTCCTCGGCCGTCGTGCGGGCGGCCGCCTCGCTCAGGGCGTGGCGCAGGGCGTCCGGCGGTGGCGGGCCGTCGGGGCGGGCGCTCGCGACGACCCGGGCGGCGACCGAGCGGAGCTTGGTGTTGGTTCGCTGCGATGCCTCCCGGAGGATGTCCCACGCCTGCTGCGGGGTGCAGGCGTGCGCGGCCATCAGGATGCCGCGCGCCTGGTCGATCACCGGGCGGGAGGCGATGGCCTGCCGCAGTTGCGCCACCTCCTGCTGCAACTGGCCGAGCCGCTCCGCCCGTTCCGCGGCCACCGCGGAGGCCGCCCGCGCCGCCGGGACCGGGGGCCGGCCGTCCGCCGGGCGCAACGGGTCCTCGGTGTCCAGGCCGGCCAGTTCCAGGATGCGCAGCGGCTGTCCCGTCCAGCCGGTGGCCGTCACCGGGATCAGGTGGCGGCGGCCGTACTCGTCGAGCGCGTCCAGCAGTTCCAGGCCCGCCGTGTCCATGAAGGTCACCCGGGCCATGTCCAGGTCGATGCGGGTCGTCCCCGGCGGCAGCCCGGCCAGCGCCTTCGCCAGCGCCTGTGCGCAGCCGTGCACCAGTTCGCCGCGCGGGCGCAGCAGGGCCCGGCCGTCCGGGAACGTGCGTAGGTCGATGGTCAGGGCGTCCACGAGTGTGGTCAGCCGTCGCGCGAGAGGTGGGAGAGGTGGTGGTGCCGCTGAGGTCATGTTCCCGCCCTGTTCCGTCCCCGGCAGTCCGCGCGCGTCCTCGCGACGACGCGTTCCCCGTCGCCACCGGGGCGCGGCCGTGCCGAGCGGCGTCCGCGGAGGTTCCGGCGCTGCTGGCCTGCGCCTGCCCGCTCCCCGCCCGCGTACACCTGACGGCGGCCGGACCGGACCGCCCGCCGGCGGCCGGAGTGGGGCGGGGGCGCGGAAAAGCGGGCGGGCCGATGGCCTGCCCGCTGTCGTACGCCCCGGTGGTCCGCCCGCTGTCGTGTACCCCGGTGGTCCGCCCGCTGTCGTGCGCCCCGGTGGCCTGCCCGCTCTCGTACGCCCCCGGCGCGCGGTATCCCTAGTACGCCCCCAGCGGGTCCAGTACCAGGGGCTCGATGCGGCCCTCCAGCATTTCGCCGAGGCCCTGGACCGCGCACACGTCGGGGCGTTCGGCGATGTGCACCGGCATGCCGGTGGCCGTGCGGACCATCTGGTCGAAGCCCGGCAGCAGGGCGGAGCCGCCGACCATCGTCAGGCCGCGCTCGGCGAGGTCGGCCACCAGGTCGGGCGGGCACTCGCGCAGCACCTTGCCGATCCCGTCCAGCACCGCCGTCAGCGGCGTCTGGATGGCCTCCCGTACGGCGGCCGTGTCGACCAGGACCGAGCGCGCGAGGCCGGTGGCCACGTCGCGGCCGTGGATCTCGGTGGCCGCCGGGCCGTGCGCGGTGAGCCCGTTGCCGTGCAGGGCCAGCTGGAGCGGCCGTACGGACTGGCTCGGCAGCATCAACGCGTGCTCGTGGCGCAGGTACTGGACGATCGCGTGGTCCACCGCCTCACCGCCCACCGGTACCCGCTCCGCCGTGACGATCGAGCCCAGGGAGAGCACGGCGACCTGGGTCGCGGCCGCCCCGCACACCATGATCATGGTGGCCTCGGCGCGCTCCACGGGCAGCCCGCAGCCGACGGCGGCGGCGATGAGCGTGTCGACCAGCTCCACCCGCCGCGCGCCGAGCCCGACCAGCGTCTCTATCGTGGCCCGCTGCGCCAGCGGGTCGGCGTCGTGCGGGGTGCAGGCCGCCGCCCGCAGCCGGGCCTTGCGCCGCAGCGACCGGCGCATCCGGTCGCCGAGCAGGTGCCGCAGCATGCGCTGGGCCATCTCGATGTCGATGACCGTGCCGCCGGAGACGGGGCGCACCACGCGGATGTAGTCGGGGGTGCGACCGGTCATCCGCTCCGCGAACTCGCCCACCGCGATGAGCGCGCCGGTGCGGGTGTTGACGGCGGCGACCGAGGGCTGGTCCACGACCAGGCCGGCGCCCTTGACGTACACCCGGGTCCGGGCCGCGCCCAGGTCGACGGCGAAGTGACAGCGGCGCAACTGCTCCAGGCTGGCGGTCATGGCAGTTCCTCCCGAGAGCGCGGACCGAGCCGGCCGCCGGTCGGCGGCCTCCTTGAAATCGTGCGGGGGCGGGGGAGCGGGCGCCCGTTCAAGGGGGCCGGGCGGGGGGCCGCGAGATGGGTGCATTTTACGGTTATGCGCTCAATAAGCGCCAGATAAGCGACTACCGGACTCCTTGCCCCCGGCCGTCCCGGCCCGTCCCCGGCCGTTCCTGGCGGGAACATGCCACGGCAGGCATCCGCCACCTCTCGTCAACTCCCTTGCAACACAAGTCTCCTGACACTCTTCGCAGCGCTCGGCCCAGCACTCGACGGCACAGGCAGCACTCGACGAAGAGAGGCACGGATGAGCAGAGGACCAGGCGTACCAGGCGGATCAGGCGGATCAGGCGGATCAGGCGGATCAGGCGGGCACAGAGTGGCCCTCCTCCTGTCGGCCGGACTCGTGATCGCCCTGCTGCCGGCGGGACCCGCCGCCGGCGCCGCCCCCACCCCCACGACATCCGGCACCGCCCCCGCGACGCCCGCCACCGCCCCCACGGCACACCCCGTCGCACCCGCCGCCGCGAACCCCTCGGCCGCGTCGGCCGCCCCCCGCACCGTCACCCTCGTCACCGGCGACCAGGTCACCGTCACCGACCTCGGCGGCGGCAAGCAGACCGTCACCGTGAAGCGGCCGGCCGGGGCATCCGGCGCGGTGCGCACGCAGGTGGCCGACGGCGCGATCAGCGTCGTACCGGACGAGGCGCTGCCGTATCTGCGGGCGGGCCGGCTGGACCGGCGGCTGTTCGACGTGAGCGCGCTGCTGCGCCAGGGCCTGGCCGACGCCCGCACCGGCGAGCTGCCGCTGATCGTCACCTACGGCGGCGGCGCCCGCACCGCGACCCCGTCCGGCACCGAGCGCACCCGCCTCCTCGCCAGCGTGCACGGGGCCGCCGTCGCGGCGGACAAGGGGCGGGTGTTCTGGCGGGACTTCACCCGGCCGGGCACGCGCCGCGGCCTCTCGGCGGACGGCGTCGACAAGGTGTGGCTGGACGCCCGGGTCAGTGCCGACCTGGCCGAGTCCAACGCGCAGATCGGCACGGCGAAGGCGTGGCAGGCCGGGCTCACCGGCAAGGGCGTCACCGTCGCCGTCCTCGACACCGGGGCCGACGCCGCCCACCCCGACCTGGCCGGCCGGATCAAGCAGTCCAAGAGCTTCATCGCGGGCGAGGAGGTCGCCGACCGCAACGGCCACGGCACCCACACCGCCTCCACCGTGGGCGGCAGCGGCGCCGCCTCGGACGGCGTGGAGAAGGGCGTCGCCCCGGACGCCGACCTCGCCGTCGGCAAGGTCCTGGACGACCAGGGCACCGGCAGCGAGTCGCAGATCATCGCGGGCATGGAGTGGGCCGCGCGGGACGCGCACGCCCGGATCGTCTCCATGAGCCTCGGCTCCGACGAGCCCAGCGACGGCGCCGACCCGATGGCGCAGGCCGTCGACAACCTCTCCGCCGAGACCGGCGCCCTCTTCGTGGTGGCCGCGGGCAACACCGGCGCGCCCTCCTCCATCGGCTCGCCCGGGGCCGCCGACGCCGCCCTGACGGTGGGCGCGGTGGACTCCGCCGACCAGGCCGCCTACTTCACCAGCGCCGGCCCCCGCGCGGGCGACAACGCCCTCAAGCCGGACCTCGCGGCCCCCGGCGTGGACATCCTCGCCGCCCGCTCCCAGCTCACCGAGGGCAGCGGCTACTACACGTCGATGAGCGGCACGTCCATGGCCACGCCGCACGTGGCCGGCGTCGCCGCGCTCCTCGCCCAGGAGCACCCCGACTGGAGCGGCGCCCGGCTCAAGGACGCGCTGATGTCCACCTCGAAGCAGCTCGACGCCTCCGCCTACACGCTGGGCGCGGGCCGGGTGAGCGTCCCGGACGCGGTGGCCGCGACGCTCACCGCGACCGGCAGCGCCGACCTCGGCTTCCACGCCTGGCCGTACTCCTCGGACCACCCGGTCACCCGCACCCTTTCCTACGCCAACACCTCCGACCGGCCGGTGGAGTTGACCCTCGCCGTCCAGGGCGCCCCCGAGGGCGTGGCCACGCTCGCCGACACCCGGCTCACCGTCCCCGCGCACGGCGCCGCCGCCACCACGGTCACCGGTGACGCGGCGAAGGCCCCGGTGGGGGAGACCAGCGGGCAGATCGTGGCCTCGGCGGCCGGGACGCCCGTCGCGCACACCGTCTTCGCCCTGGTCAAGGAGGAGGAGCGCTACACCCTCACCGTGCACGTCAAGGACCGCTCCGGGGCCGCTGCCGCCGCCGACCTCACGGTGCAGCGGCTCGCCGAGGGCGTCGATCCGGCCCCCGCGCACGTCGGTGACTCGGGCACGCTGCGCCTGCGGCTCCAGCCGGGCACCTACAGCCTGACCTCGTTCCTCGACGTGCGCGGCAGCCACGGCCGCGACTCGCTCGGCCTCGGTTTCCTCGCCGCGCCCGAGATCCGCCTCGACCGGGACCGCGAGGTCACCCTCGACGGGCGGAAGCTGCGCGAGATACGCGCCGACGTGGGCCGGCGCACCGAGACCCGGCAGTTGCTGATGGAGTACGACCGCAGCGGCGGCGGCTCCGACCTGTTCGGCGCGGTGCAGGTGCCGGTGACCTACGACAGCGTCTTCGCCGCGCCCACCGCACGCGTCGGGCAGGGCGGCTTCGAGTACCGGACCGTGTGGCGGCTGGGCAAGCCGCTGCTGGAGGTGAAGGGGATCGGCGAGGCGGTGGCGCAGTCCGGCGGCACGCTCGCCGACGGCCGCGCCAGGCTGCCGCTGGTCGACGTCGGCGACGGCGACTTCAGCGGAAAGTCCGTACGCGGCAAGGCGGTTCTGGCCCGGCTCGCGGCCGGTGCCGAGCCGACCGCCCTCGCCCGGGCCGCCCAGGACGCGGGCGTCGAGGCGCTGTTCGTGACCGACGACGCGCCCGGCCGGCTGAGCGCCTGGTGGGGCGCCGACGACGACAGCGACCGCCCCTTTCCCATCGCCACGGTGAACGCCGCCGACGCCGCCCGGCTGCGCGCGGCCGGCCGCGTCGACATGACGGGCACCCGGGACACGCCGTACGTGTACGACCTGTCGGAGGGCCACGCCGGGCAGATCCCCGACCGGGACCTGACGTTCCGGCCGGGCGAGCGCCAACTGGCCCGGATCGGTGTCGCGTTCCACGCCGCGCGGCCCGCCTCCGGCGGTGAGTTCCGCTACTCGATCACCGACGCGTTCCCCGTCGGCATCGGCTTCCAGGAGCGGGTCGACTACCCGGCCCGGCGCACCGACTACGTCTCCACCGGCCCCGGCCAGCGCTGGCACGAGTCGGTGACGCTCGGCGACTCCGCCTTGGAGGAGCGCGGCGGCCTGGTCCGCTACACCGGCGGATCGCACCCGGCGCTGGACTGGTTCAAGCCCGTCTGGCACCCGTGGCTGGGCACCGGCCTCGGCTGGGGGCAGCAACGGGCGGGCGACACGCTCCAGTTCAACGCGCCGGGCTGGGGCGACTCCGGGCCCGACCACACCGGCTTCGGTGACACCTACAGCGCGGACAGCGGCATGACGCAGACCACGGAGGTGTTCGTGGACGGCGTCTCGGCCGACCGCAACCCCGACTCGACCGCGCACGTGTGGGACGCGCCCGCCGACGAGCACACCTACAAGCTCGTCACGGACACCGCGCTGGACGCCGCCCGCTGGCCGCTGGCCACCCGCGGGCACGCCGAGTGGACGTTCCGCTCGGCGGCCACCCCCGACGACCACTGGACCGCGCTGCCGCTGATCAACCTCGGTTTCGACGTCGCCACCGACCTCGCGGGCGGCCTCCGGGCCGGCGCCCGGACACCGGTCGGGCTGCACGCCGAGTACGTGGCGGGCGCGCCGGACACCGGGACGATCCGGGGCGGACGCCTGGAGGTGTCGTACGACGACGGCGCGACCTGGACGGCGGTACGGCTGACCGGCGGGCACGGCGACTGGCGCGGCACGATCACCGTGCCGCGCGGCGCCGCCTCCGTCTCGCTGCGGGCGGGCGCGGGCGACGACCGGGGCGGTGCGGTGCGCCAGGAGATCGTCCGGGCCGTGGCCGTGCGGTAGCCGGCCCGGCGCGGATACGGGAACGCGCGGGCGGCGCCGCCTCCCTGGGACGGGGAGGCGGCGCCGCCGCGGGGGTCTCTCGCGCACCGTGGGTATGTGCCCGCACCACCCACTCGCCGCCCGCTCACCCCGCGCGGGAGCGCCCCGTTCAGCCCTGCGGCAGCGCCCGCTTCATGATCTTGCCCATCTCGTTGCGGGGCAGGGCGTCCAGCAGGCGGACCACGCGGGGCCGCTTGTGCGGGGCGAGCCGCCGGGCCACGTGGTCGGACAGCTCCCGCTCCCCGGGCGGCGCGTACGGGTCGGCCGGGACGATCCAGGCGACGATCCGCTCCCCGAGGTCGGCGTCCGGCTCCCCGGTGACGGCGGCCTCGCGCACCGCCGGATGCTCCAGCAGCGCGTTCTCGATCTCCCCGGCGCCGATCTTGTAGCCGCCGCTCTTGATCAGATCGGTGGCCTTGCGGCCGACGATGCGCACATACCCGTCGGCCTCGCGCACCGCCATGTCCCCGGTGCGGAAGAAGCCGTCGGCGGTGAAGGCGGCCGCCGTCGCGTCGGGGCGGTTGAGGTACTCGGTGAACAGGTTCGGCCCGCGCACCTGGATCTCGCCCACCGTCTCCCCGTCGTACGCCGTGATCGGCGCGCCGTCCTCCTCCACCAGCCGCAGCTCCACGCCCGGCAGCGGCACCCCGACCGTGCCCGCGCGGGCCTCCCCGTCGGCGCGCACGCTGGTGTTCATCAGGGTCTCCGTCATGCCGTACCGCTCGATCACGCGGCGGCCGGTGGCAGCCGTGATCCGCTCGTGGTCGTGCACGGGCAGCGCCGCAGAGCCGGACACCAGCAGCCGCGCCCCGGCCAGCGCCTTGGCCAGTTCGGGATCGCCGGGCAGCGCCTCCGCGATCCGGTGGTACATGGTCGGCACGCCGAACAGCATGGTCGCGCCGCCGCTCAGCTCGGCCGTGACGCCCTCCGTGCTGAACCGGCCCAGGTGCCGTACGGACCCGCCGCGCCGCAGCGGGCCGAGGACGCCGAGCACCAGCCCGTGCACGTGGAACAGCGGCAGCCCGTGCGTCAGCACGTCCTCGGCGGTCCACCGCCAGGCGTCGGCGAGCGCGTCCAGGGTGGTGGCGAGGGCGCGGCGCGGCAGGACGGCGCCCTTGGGCGGGCCGGTGGTGCCGGAGGTGTAGACGATCAGGGCCGGGTCGCCGTCCTGGGCGCGCGCCTCGGCAGCCGGACCGTCCTCACGGGCCGTCACGTCCGTCACGTCCGTCACAGCCGTCACATCCACGTCGATCCGCGTCAACCCGGCCAGCGCGGGCGGGAGTTCGTCGCCGGGCGCGGCCAGCACCAGCGACGGGGCGCTGTCGCCGAGGATGTGCGCCAGCTCCTTGTCGCCGGACTTCGGGTTGAGCGGCACGGCGGCGGCGCCGGCCAGCAGCACGCCCACCACCGCGACCGCCGTCTCCAGCTCCGGCGTCGCCCACACCGCGACCCGGCCCTCCCCGCGCAGCCGCGCGCCCACGGCCCGGGCCGCCCCGGCGAGTTGCGCGTACGTCAGGGAGCGGGGGCCGAACCGCAGCGCGGTGCGCGCGTCCGGCGCGTCCGTCAGGGCCGGGAAGAGGGAGGACACGCGGCGACTCCTGGTGACTCGGGGCCGGCCGGGGTGACACGCGGGCCGGCGCGGGTGCGAACGACACCCCGTTCCTACCCCACGAGCGGCGCCCCCGGACCCACCGGGAGCACGCGCGCTACGCGTCCGCCGTCCGCGTCCGCTGGAGCAGCCCCCAGGTGAACTCCGCGGCCACCTCGTGCCGTACGCCCCCGGCGTCGGGGGCGGTGAAGGCCAGCCCCCAGCGGGTGGGCGCGCTGCCCTCCAGGGGGCGGGCGGGGGCGAAGGCGCGGGCCGCCTCGTCCACCGTGCAGGACCAGGGGGTGAGGTCGTCGAGCGTGCGCAGGACGGGCGGCTCCGCGCCCGGGGCCCGGACCAGCCACTCGTTCCAGACCTGGCCGTTCGGCCCGGCCAGCACCTCGAAGCGCAGGTCGGGCCAGAGCGGCAGCGGCCACCGGCGGGCCTCGCAGTCCAGGTCGCCGACGCGGCGCGCGGCCGTCGACTCGGGCGGGCCGAGCACCGAGCGGTACCGGGCGGCGGCCGACCGGGAGCGCGGCGAGCGGACCATCGCCTGCCAGCGCTTGTTGGCCTCCCGCATGGCGGCGAGCGACACGCCCAGCTCCCGGCGGGCGTCCGCCACCAGGTCGGGCTGGTGGTCGGCCATCCGGCGCAGCAGCACCAGCTGGAAGTCGAGCGGGGTGAAGGGGCCGGAAGGACTGGAAGGGGCGGAGGACCCAGGCATGGACCCATCGTCCCGCACGGGCCGCCTTGGACGCCCCATTGCCCGTCCGCCGCGTCCCGCACAGGGCGCCCCGGACGCCCCATTGCCCGTCCGCCCCACCCGTGACTAGCCTGTGTTCGTCATGCCGGTCGCCTGTTGAAATATCGAACGCAGGCTGGAACAGGGGAGGGGGCCGGCCGTGGGACGCCTCGTACCCGCCGTGACCCGGGCTCTGGACATACTGGAGCTCTTCCTCGACGGGGACGGGACGCTGTCCGCCCCCGACATCGTGCGCCGGCTGGGACTGCCGCGCACCACGGTGCACGAGCTGGTCACCACGCTCGCCGCCCGCAAGTACATCGTCCAGGTGACCGGCCAGCCCGGCCGCTACCGGCTCGGCGTCCGCCCGTACCAGCTCGGCAGCCGCTACGCCGAGGACCTCGACCTCGCCGCCGAGGGCCGGCAGGTGGCCCGCGCCGTCGCCGAGACCTGCGACGAGACCGTGCACGTGGCGATCCTGGAGGACGCCGACGTCATCTACATCGCCAAGGTCGACTCCACGCACGCGGTGCGCATGGTCTCCGCCGCCGGCCGCCGGCTGCCCGCGCACTGCACCTCGGTGGGCAAGATGCTGCTGGCCTCGCTGCCCGAGCACGAACTCGCCGACCGCGTCCCGGACGGCGCCGAGCTGCCCGCGATGACCCCCGACAGCATCACCGACCCCGCCGCCCTGCGCGCCGCGCTCACCGAGATACGGCGGCGCGGCGTGGCCGTGGAGCGGCGCGAGTCCAACCCGGACGTGAGCTGCGTGGCCGCCCCGGTGCGCGACCGCACCGGAGCGGTGGTCGCCGCCCTGTCCGTCTCCGTGCCCATGATCCGCTGGAGCGAGGAGCGCCGCGCCGAGCTGGAGCGGCTCGCCGTCGAGGGCGCCGCCGACCTGTCCGAACGCCTCGGCCACCGGAGCGCCGTATGACACCGCCGAAGACGCCCGCGCCCGAGTACGAGGTCGCGGTGGACGCCCGCGCCGAGCTGGGCGAGGGCCCCACCTGGGACGCGGCGGCCGGCCGGCTGATCTGGGTCGACATCCTCGCCTGCCGCGTGCACACCTACGACCCCGTCACCGGCCGCCGCACCGTGCGCACCACCGGCCAGCACGTGGGCGCGGCCAAACCGCGCGCCGGCGGCGGCCTGGTGCTGAACCTGCGCGACGGCGTGGTCCTGCTCGGCCCGGACGGCGCCTTTAGCTGGCTGCACCGCGCGCCGGTGTCCGGCCGCCGGGGCAACGACGCCGCCGTGGCGCCCGACGGCTCCCTGTGGGCCGGCACCATGCGCTACGACGAGGCCACGGGCGGCGGCACCCTCACCCGCCTGACCGGCGACGGCGCGGCGCGCGAGGTGCTGTCCGACGTGACGGTGAGCAACGGCACGGGCTGGAGCCCGGACGGCCGCCTCATGTACTACGTCGACACCCCCACCGGCCGTATCGACGTCTTCGACCACGACGGCGGACGGATCACCGGCCGGCGGCCGTTGGCGCGAGTGGAGGAGGGCGCCGGGTTCCCCGACGGCCTCACCGTGGACGCCGAGGGCTGCGTCTGGGTCGCCCTGTGGGACGGCTGGGCGGTCCGCCGCTACACCCCCGCGGGCGAGCTGGACCGGATCGTGCGGCTGCCCGTCCCGCGCCCCACGGCCTGCGCCTTCGGCGGCCCCGCCCTGACCGACCTCTATGTCACCACCGCCCGCGCCGGCCTGACCGCCCCGCACCCGCTGGCCGGCGCGCTCCTGGTGGTCCCGGACGCGGGCGAGGGCCTGCCGCAGCCGCCGTTCGCGGGCTGAGGCGCGCTCAGCCCGCCGTACGGTCCAGCTCGTCCAGGATCTTGCGCTCGGCGGCCGTCAGCGGCGGCCCGGACAGCGGCGGCAGCAGCGCGCCGCAGGCCACGTCCAGCAGGGTGCCGGGGCGGAAGAGGCGCTCGGGGCCGGTGTTGAGGCTGGTCACGTCCCATAGGGCGGCGGCCGCGCGGTAGGAGCCGGTGGCGGTCCGGGTCAGCCGGCGGCTGTAGGCGGTGACCAGCCGGTCGGCCGCGCTCGGCCGCGCGCCGCGGGTGTCCGGGTACCAGACGTCCTGGCCGACCGCCGCCGCCCAGGCCGCGTCGACCGACCGGGCCGCGCCGCGCTGCACCCGCCGGGACAGTCCGGGCGCGCTCACCCCGGCCCGGCCCGCTTCCTCGCCGAGCAGCCGCGCGCCCAGCGCCGCCACCGACATGCCCTGCCCGTAGGCCGGGTTGAAGGTGGCCACCGCGTCGCCGAGCGCGACGAACCCCTCCGGCCAGCGGTCGGCCTTCTCCAGATGGCGCCGCACATTGCTGGTGCTGCGGCTGAGGTGCACCTCGGTGAGGGGTTCGGCGCCGGCGGCGAGCCGGCCGACGATCGGGTCCGGCAGGCCGAGCGCGTAGGCGAGGAAGCCGTCCGGGTCGGCCGGCGGTTCGCCGCCCCGGGTGCCGGCCAGGCTGACCATCCACCGGTCGCCCTCGACGGGCATCAGCATGGCGCTGCGGCCGGGCGCGGCGGCGTACGGGTCGGCCTGCACGACCGTCAGCGGGAACTGCTCGGCGCCGGCCGGGGTGCGGTAGACGCGGGTGGCGTTGACCAGGCCGGAGTCGACCGTCCTGGTGCGCACCCCGGTGATGCCCAGCTCCGCGAGCCAGGTCTCGATCCGCGACCCGCGGCCGCTCGCGTCGACCACGAAGTCGGCGTTCAGCTCGCTCTCGGTGCCGTCCGGCGCGGCCACCCGCACGCCCCGCACCCGCTCCGCGTCGCCCACCAGGCCCACCGCCCGCGCCCGGCGCACCGCCGCCCCGGTGTGCTCGACGACCGTCTCGCGCACCGTGAAGTCCAGCAGCGCGCGGGTGCAGCTGAGCATGCTCGGCCCGTCGTGCCGCCAGCGGCGGTGCCAGCCCTCGGGCGACAGCGCCAGCATGCCCGAGCCGAGGGATATCTCCCGCGCGCCGGCCGCCAGCAGCCGCCGCCGCAGGCCCGCGCCGGGCAGCACCCGCTCCATGGCGGCCAGGCCGCCGGCCATCAGCAGGTGCGCGTGCCGGCCCTGCGGCAGCCCCTTGCGGTGCTCGGGCCCGGCGGGCAGCTCGTCGCGGTCGAGGACGATCACCTCGTCCACGGCGGGGGCCAGCGCCGCCGCCGACAGCAGGCCGGCCAGACCGGCGCCGACGACGACGGCCCGGCGCGCGCCGCCGGGCCGGGAGGCGGCGTCGGGGACGGCACGCAGGACGGCTCGGGCGCCGGATGCTCTACCGGACATGGGGCTCCTAGAAGTCGGCCATGGCCTCAGCCATGGGAGGTCCGCACGGTCTTGTCGGTCACGGCGCCGTCGGCGGCCGGCCGCACCAGCGCCTGCGCGAGTTCCACCAGGCCGCCGGTCCCGGACACCTCGGTGGCGTGCAGGCGGTAGCCGCTCGGCGTCCGCAGCGGCTCCTGGCGGGCGGCGGCCCGGCGCGCGGCGTCGGCGAGCATCGCCGCCTCCGCCGCGATCCGCGCCTGGTGCGCGCCGCGGCCCTCGTCCCGGGCGGCGGCCAGCGCCTGTTCGCGGACCAGGTCGTCGAAGTAGGGGGCGAGGCCCAGCAGCGCGTCGTGGATGGACACCTCGCGCCAGTGCAGCCGCGCCTGCGGCAACTGCCACCACGCGCTGGGCGGTTTGGGCGCGGTGGACACGAACCGCACCCGCGACCACAGCGGCCCCAGCCGGCGGTAGTCGCGCAGGTCGCGCACCTGGGCGAGGACGGCCGGCAGCAGCCGGGGCAGCACGAAGCCCGCCGAGCACAGCAGGGCGCCCAGCGAGGCCATCGGCGGGGCGACCTGCGTCGACAGCGCGTCCAGGTCATGCCCCGTCCAACGGGCTGCCACGGCCGTGTACTTGGTCAGCTGGAAGCCCAGCACGTCCAGCAGCGACCCGGCCAGGATCAGCCGCAGCCCGGACCGCAGCAGCCCGGTGACCTCGCGGCTCCACTTCACGCACAGCGTGCACATCGTCACCGTCGCCGCGCTGTGCCCGATCAGGTAGAGCAGGATCATCTCGCGCAGGTAGGGCGTGTTGGCGTAGTAGGTGTCGAGGTCGGTCAGCCGCTCGGTGCGGGCGTCGCCGAGCGCGAACAGCACCACGATCGCGGCGATGAGCGGCACGTACGCGGCGATGCTGCGCAGCACCATCCGCCGCACCTGGGCGCGGGGGCCGCCGCGCCAGTGGATGAGCAGGATCAGCAGCGAGCAGCTGTACGCGCAGAGCATGCCGTACGTCAGCGGGGCGCCGAAGTTGGGGACGCCGGTGAGCCGGTTGACGGCGGCCAGGGTCAGCGGCGCCGAGCAGACGAACACCAGCGAGCCCAACACGATGGCCACGCACGTGGACAGGGTCAGCGGGTCGCGCACGGCGGTGCGCGGGCGGCGCAGCAGCACGACGGCGGACAGCCCGAAGAGTCCGGCCGCCAGGTAGACGACGAGGCTCACCCGCGCCACCCCCGCCGCCCGGCCCCGCCGCCCGTCCGCCCGGCCCCGCCGTCCGTTCGACCCACCGGCGCGCCGCTCACAGCGCCCCCGAGGGCGTGGTGCCGCCCCGGACCTCGCCCGCCGGGACCTCGCCGGCCGGGACCTCGCCGGCCGCCGCCGCGAGGACGGCGTCCCGCGGCCGGGCCACGAGCGCGTCGGCGACGCGCACCAGCACCCCGGCCCCCGGGACGGGCACGGCCGCCCGCCCGTCCGGGTCCGGCGGCGGCACGAGGTCGCCGCCGGGGAGCGCGGGCTCCACCGACGGAACGGGCCGCACGAGCCGCACGGGCGGCCGGGGCCGGGCGTCCTGCGCGCCGGCCGCCGCGCGGATGACCGCCGCCCAGGCGGCCGCCTCCGCGCGCTCCTTGTCGCCGGTGGCGTCCAGGGCGGCGGCGTGCACCCGCGCGTACAGGGCGTGGTCGAAGGACGCGTCGAGGTAGCCGAGGGCGTTGTGGATGCTGGTCTGCCGCCACATCAGCCGGGTGGCGGGGGAGGCCCAGCGCGGCCGGGGCAGCCGCAGCGCGTGCCGGGTGAGCACGCCGTCCAGCTCCCGTTCCAGCGGTTCGAGGCGGGCGTACGCGCGCCGCGCGTGCCGCCACCGCGTCAGCCGGGGCCCGGCCAGCGGGACCAGGATGCCCACCGAGGTCAGCACGGCGCCGAGTCCGGCGGCGGCCGGCGAGACCGTCGTGCCGAGCGCCGACCAGTCCCGTCCGCACCAGCGGGCGACGACGGCGACGAGCTTGGGCACGCTGTACCCGGCGCTGCACAGCGATCCCGCCCCCAGCAGCAGCAGGCCCGCCCGCAGCCGCCCGGACACCTCGCGCGCCCAGCGCAGCGAGGAGACCGTGGTGACGGTCACGGCGGTGAGGTGCCCGGCCAGGTACAGCACGATCATCTCGGCGATGAACGGCGTCGTCGCGTAGTAGGTGTCCAGGTCCGTGCGCCGCTCCACCGGCGCGCTGCCCAGCGCGAACATGGCCGCGATCCCCACCACCACGACCGCGTACGCCGTCACCCAGCGGCGGACCACCCGGCGCACCCGGTCGCCGCCGCGCCAGTGCACGATGAGGACCTGGGAGGCCGCGCTGTAGGCGGTGATGGAGGCGTAGGTCACGGGCGCGGCGAGGTTCGGCACGCCGCTGAGCCGGTTGACCGCGCCGACCGTGGGCGCGGCGCCGAGCAGGAAGCAGACGCCGGCCAGGCCCAGCACCGCGCAGATCGCCCGCAGGTACGGGTCGCGCCGGTGGCGCACCAGGTCCGGTGTCTTCACCGCCAGTCCGAGCCACAGCGCGCCGCAGCTCGCGTAGTTGATCAGGCCGGTCATCTTCTCCGTGTCCCGCGGTAGTTGAGCGCCGCCCCGATGCGTCCGGCGAGGCCCTCGTCGGCGGCGGGTTCGGCGGGCGGCGCGGCGGTCGCCGGGGCCTCGGCCAGCCAGGTGCGCAGCCGGCCGCCCATCAGCATGCCGAACCGGTCGGCCTCCTGCTCGTCGGCCAGGCTGAAGTCGGTGCGGGCGGCGACCGGCCGGGGCGCGCCGGCCGGCACGGCGGTGCTGATCGGCCCGGCCCCGGCGGCCGTCGTCTCCTCGGCCCGCCGGTTCATGTGCCACACCTCGTGGCAGAAGATGACGATCTGGTGCCACAGGGCGGCCCGCTGGTCCACGACGACCACGTCCTGCGTCTCCGCCTCCAGCCACAGCCCGCTGGCGGTGTGCGGCGGGAACACCTCACGGCGCACCACGACCCGGCGTCCGCGCCAGGCGCTGACGGACTCCACCAGGGCGTCGAACACCGCCTCGGGGTCGGTGGGCACCGGAACCCGGATGGGGTCGATGAGAGCGTCGGCGAGCCGCCGCATCTCCCGTTTCCTACGCACCCGTACCCGCACCCCTTCCGGCCGCCCCTGCCACGGCGGTCCGTTCGAGCCTACGCGGCTCTGCGTGTCCGCGTCATGCGGTCACGCGACCGTCGTTCAACGTCCAACGACCCGTCAACGTCCCACGACCCGTGCCGGACGGGCCGGTCAGCGGCCGGGCGAGGACACCGCGGCCACCGGCACCCCGCCAGCCGCGCTGCCCAGCAGCGTCAGCTCCACGCTGCCCGGTCCGGACGGCGTGCCCGCCTCGGACAGGACGGCCAGGGCGAGGGTGTTGGCGCCCCGGCCGCGCAGGATGCCGTCCGGCAGCACGAAGGTGTGCTGCGGGCCCACGTCGTTGACGTACTGGCCCAGGTTCCAGCCGTTGAGGAAGATCTGCGCGCGGTAGGCCCGGCGCGGGTCGTCCTGGAGGGTCAGCCCGACCGAGGCGTCCACGCCCGCCGGGACGGCCAGCCGGAACGTCGTCCGGTACCAGGTGACGCCCTGGCGCCGCTCGGCGCGCGGGAGGGCGACCGGCTTCCAGTCCCGGTCCGGGAAGCCGGGCAGGTGCCAGCCCGCCCGCTCGCCGTACAGGCCGCCGTTGTTCAGCGGCCCGCGCACCGGGTCCGGCGCGCCCGCGCCCTGGAGCCGCCACACCGCCTTCGGCGCGGCCCCGGTGAAGGCGGCCGCCGTCAGGCCGCGCGCCGCCTTGTGCGTGTCGCGCGATCCGCCGTCCTGGTCGTGCGCCATCCGCCGCACCAGCACCGACAGCACGTGCCGTCCGCCCTTCCGCAGCCGCTTGGGCACCGCGAAGGCGGCCGTGTCCGTCCATGTTCCCTTGCGCAGCGTGCTGTTGTCCGGGACCGGCATCCGGTGCGTGCCCAGCGGCTCGCCGTCCAGCCAGGCCATCAGCAGGCCGAGGGTGCCGGTGCTGTAGGACAGCGACACCGATGTGAGGCCGGCGGCCTCGGTGAGCGTCGCCCGGTACCAGACGTCGCCGTAGTGGAAGCCGTAGTCGTCGGCGAAGAGGACCGGCTGCCCCTCGGGCACCGGGGTGGTGCTGTGCGAGGCCGTCCGGTCGGCGACGGGCCAGGCCGCGTCGTCGAAGCCGGGCGCCGCCTCCGGGTTCTCGGTCCGGGTCCGCCAGCCGTCGAGCACCGGCAGCGGCACCTCCGGCACGCCGGGCAGCGGGGCGACGGCGCGCAGACTGCCCGAGCCGGTCGTGACCGTGCGCACCGCGCCGCCGTTCCACGTCACGGCGTGCACGCCGGCCGGCCCCCACACCTCCAGAGCGGCCGGGGCGACGGTGTCGCCGGTCAGGTGCAGCGTGCCGCCGCGCACCGACGCGGAGCGCACCAGCTCCGGCCCGTGCACCAGCACGGGACCCGCCCCGGTGTCGCGCGGCCACAGCCGCAGCGAGGCCGCGTCGTCGGCGAACAGCACCAGCAGCGGCCGGTCCGCGCCGTCGTCCTGCACCCGCGACCCGATCAGACCGCCCGCGCCGAGCGGCGCGGTCAGCCGCAGCAGCCCGTCCGCCCACACGTCGGCCGCCTGCTGGCTGAGCCGGGTGACCAGCGGTTCGCCGGGGCATTCCAGGACCACCCGCGCCATGTCGCCGCGCCGCCCGCAGAACACCACGATGTCCTGACCGCCCGCCGCCGTGAACAGCATCGGCTGCGCGGTCGCCGACCGCAGCCGGCGCTCGCCCAGCCGCAGCCCGGTGACCAGCAGCCGCGCGTCGTGCCCGGCCACCTCCACCGGCAGGTCGTCGCCGTCGGCGGTCCGCAGGGTGGTGGCGACCTTGTCCGCGCCGTCGTTGCGCAGGACGTAGACGTGCGTGCCGGTGTCCCGGTTCGTCACGTGGTACGCGGTCAGCCCGGCCGCCCGCACGTCCGCCGCCCGGTCCAGTTTGGCGAAGTCGGGGATGGTCCGCAGCAGGTGCCCGAGCTGGTGCATCGGCGCCAGCTTCCCGGTGAGCTGCCGCCCCTCGTCGATGGCGGCCCCGTAGTCGTACGAGGTGTAGACGACCGGCGCGGGCAGCCAGCCCCAGGAGGTGCCGCCGAAGGTCATGTAGACGTTGTGCGCGGTGATGCCGTTGGCGAGGTTGGTCAGGTAGAAGCGGCGCTCGTACGCCGCGTCCCGGGTGCGGCGCGCCTCCGCGTACCCCTTGCCCTGGAAGAACGCCCCGCCCCACGGGTCGAACCAGCCGCCCCCGAACTCGGGGACGAAGCCGGGCGTACGGGGGCTGGCGGTGGCGCCGCCGGTCCTGCCGCCGCTGCCGAACATCCCCCAGTCCGGCGGGACGTGCGACGGCGAGGGGTACCCGTCGAACCCGTACAGCCACCGCCCCTGCTCGCCGCCGGTGTCGAAGCTGCCCGGCGTCCAGTAGCCGTTGCGGCCCTTGTCGTTGTGGAAGAGCGGCACGTCGATGCCGTCGGCGCGGACCTTCTTGTACAGGTGGGACATGTAGGCGCGGCCGGTGGGCTCGTCCACGTGCGCGTCGTACTCGTTCTCGATCTGGTACAGCAGCACGGTGCCGCGGCCCCGGGTGAACAGGTGCCGGGCGGCGATGGCGTTCACCCGGCCGAGCCACTCGTCCACGTGCTCCAGATACGCCGGGTCGTCGGTCCGCGCGACGCCCTCGGCGGCGGTGAGCCAGCCGGGGAAGCCGCCGCCGTCGACCTCGGCGTTGATGTACGGGCCGGGGCGCAGGATGACGTAGAGGCCGGTCTCGGCGGCCGTGCGCAGGAACAGGTCCAGGTCGCGCACCCCGGTGAAGTCGTACTGGCCGGGAGCGGGGGAGTGGTAGTTCCAGGCCACGTACACGCTGACCGCGTTGTAGCCGTGCGCGCGCATCTTCTCCAGCACGTCCCGCCACAGCGACGGGCTGGGCAGCCGGAACGGGTGCGTCTCGCCCGACCACAGCACCAGCCGCCGGCCGTCGACCAGCAGCGAGTAGTGGTCGAAGGCGATGGTGTGCCGCCGGCCGTCGGGGCCGGGCGCGGGCGGCGGCGGCCCGGTGGGCACCTCGCGCGCCGCGTACGCCGACGACGCCCCCGGTCCGCCGCTGCCGCCCAGGGCCAGCCCGAGCGCGGCGGTGCCCGTGAGGGCGCTGAAAGAACGTCTGCTGAGCGCCAAAGCGTGTGCCTCCCGGGCGGATCTTACGGGGCGCGGGCGCCGCCATTCTCCCTCGCGCCGGGCGTCACAATGGCGCCATGAGGATCTCGGCACGGGCGGATTACGCGGTACGGGCGGCTCTGGAACTGGCCGTACGGCACGGCGACGTCCCGGCGGCCCCGGTGAAGGCGGAGACGATCGCCGCCGACCAGGGCATTCCGCACAAGTTCCTGGAGGGCATCCTCGGTGACCTGCGCCGCGCGGGCCTGGTCACCAGCCGGCGCGGCGGGGGCGGCGGGTACGCCCTGGCGCGGACGGCGTCGGCCATCACCGTGGCGGACGTCATCCGCGCGGTGGACGGCCCGATCGTCTCGGTACGCGGCGAACGCCCCACCGGCCTCACCTACACCGGCACGGCGGAACCTCTGCTCCCGCTGTGGATCGCCCTGCGCGCGAACGTCCGCCGCATCCTGGAGGGCGTGACGCTGGCGGACATCGCGACGGGCTCCCTCCCGGAGGAGGTACGCAGCCTGGCGGCGGAGCCGGGGGCGTGGGAGAACCCGTGAGGGGGCGCTCCGCTCACTTCCCGAGGTACGCCAGGAAGTCGCCCCAGGCGTCGGCGGCGACGGTGAAGCTGGGGCGCTGCCGGTCCTTGGTGTCCCGCACGTGCACGGCGGCGGGGCAGGTGGCGACCTCTACGCAGTCGTCGCCCGAGGCGCTGCTGTAGCTGGACTTGTGCCAGGTGAGGGCGACTTCGATGCAGTTGTCGCCGGAGCCGCTGCTGTAGCTGCTCTTGAACCAGGCCAGGTCGGACGTGCTCATAGGTCTCCTCGCATCTGCTGCAGCAGGCTCACGGAGTCGTCGAGATTTAGAGCCTGTGCACGCATCCTGGCATACCTCCCCTGAAGCACGCTGATCACCTTTGCGTCGGAGATGAAGTGGCCGCATTCCTGGCCTTCGCTGTATCCGAACCACTTGTGCTTGGGGTCTTCGAGCAAGGCGATGGGGCCGTGCAACCCCGCGTGTGACGACTTGAGGAGCGGCATGATCTGAATCTCGACATTCCGCAGCTCTGCCACCACCAGAAGATGGTCGATCACTGCTTTGCTGACCTCCAGTCCACCGGTCCGTCGAAGCAGCACGTGCTCCTCGATGATGAAGCTGAAGGCGGTGTTCGGTCGCTCTCGCAGCAACTGCTGCCTCGTGGCGCGCGCTGTCCACTGCTCCTCGATCTGGTCGTCCGCTAGAGGCGGCAGCTGGTCAGCGAAGAGTTGCCGCGCGTAGGCCTCCGTCTGCAACAGCCCAGGAATCATCCTGCACTCGTAGTTGAAGAGGCTGATCGCCGTCTTCTCCAGCCGAGCCCACTGCCGAAACCAGGACGCCAACCCCGGCTCGCGGATCAGGTATTCCGCCGCCCTCCGTAGCGCACCCGTGTTGCCCGTGGCCGCCTCGGCCCGTTCCACGAACGCCGGGTCCGGCATCCTCCTGCCCAGCTCTACCGACGCCACCGTGTGTTTGGAGAACCGCACCCGCTTGCCGAACGCCTCGCGGTTCAACCCCGCGTGCTCCCGCAGGGCTTGCACCACTGCACCGAACGTCCGCAAGCTGTCCGAGGACTCCGGCTCGCTCCCCGCACCCGTCGCACCATCGACCATCGTTGGCCACCTCCCGTTCCCCACCCATGGTCACGATGGGTGACCGGTACTGTCCAGTCCGTGACCGCGTACGCTGCCGCAGCGTACGTGGTCGGACCCTGGTGAAGTGGCTGTTCAGGCCGACAGATTGGCCCCATGACCGCACCTTCCACCCCCCAACGCCCGGTTACCGTACGTGTGTTCGCCCAGCGATTCAGCGCCACACCGCGGGGCGCCCGCCTCGCCCGCAGGCTGGCGCTGCACCAGCTGGAGAACTGGGGCGTCCCGCACGGCAGCGACGCCTACGACGTCGTGGGCCTGGTCGTCGCCGAGCTGGCCGCGAACGCCGTGACCCACGGGCGCGTGCCGGGACGGGACTTCGAGCTGCGTCTGTCGCTCGTGACGGGCGGCGTCCGCATCGAGGTGACCGACGCCCGCAGCGGCCCGCTGCCGCCCGGACCGCGCGACGTCCGCTCGCCGCAGGCCCTCGCCGAGAGCGGCCGGGGACTGCTGCTGGTCGACGCGCTGGCCTCCCGCTGGGAGGTGCTGGACCGCTCCCCGTCCCCCGGCAAGACCGTCCGCGCGGAGATCGACCTACCCCCGGCAGGCCGCCGCCGGGATGGCGCCGTGAATGGCGAGACCGCGCGCCTCCACCCCGAGGAGTGACCACGCCGGCGACGGGTCGGTCATTCTCGACGGTGCTCTTCCTCATGCCAGCGCTCCCAGGCGCGCCGGTACTGCCCCACCGGACACGACCAGGTGCCGTTCTCGTCCGGGTCTTCCCACACCACCGTATTCGACACGATCTTCGGAGTGGCAGGCCGTTCGGTGCCTGGCACTACGGGGAGTCCCAGGAAATAGAATTCGACGTAGGCGTCCGGAATCCGGTAGGCCATCTCGAAGAGAACTTCCGCCTCGGACGCCGAGGGGCTCACGATGAAACCCACGCCCATTCCTGATTCGTCCTGAAGGAGAACCTCAACGTAGCCCTCGCTGTCCGGAGGGGAGAACGTAACGGATGGCACTGCATCCACACCCACCGACAGGTCACGAAAGACGCGCTCGGAAAGCTCCTTCAGGTTGGCCATGCGGGCATCCCTTTTGATAGCTGGTGCACGTGCCCCCACCCGATGGGAGGGGGCACGTGCACGAGGTCAGACAAGCGTCACGAGGAAGTCGAAGACGGTCGTGATGTACTTCGTACTCCGACCGCTTCGGAAGTGCTCGTCGACCGTGAGCTTGTAGTGACTGGTGTTCACCCGGAACGATGAATGCACCAGGTAGTTCGCGGCCAGGGCGGGGTGGCTGTCAGCGTAGCCGAAAGCTCGGCCGTTCCGAGTCGCCGTGGCGTGCTCAGTCATGATGCCGGTCGCCGATGCAGCCACATTCGGGTGGAGCTTGAGGCTCCACGCGAACGTCATGTGGGGGATATCGACACCATGGCGAGCATGGACAGGCCGATACTCGCCACTCGTCGTGCGATTTTCGATTTTTCTCCCCGAAAGTGTCGTCTGGTCAGTGATCGACAAGGGGGAGTCTATCGACGGGATTCCAGAGCCCGCAATCTACTTGAGGGTGCGGCGAGTCACATGATCATGATGGTGATCATGTGCGGGATCTCTTCATGCAAGTTCGCCGTTGCGGAAAGGGCAATGGGGAAGTTCTTACCGAACTTGAACCTGAGGGGGAGCGCCGCGGTGGTTCAGCCCGTCCGGCCGTACATTTCGCCGCCCGCCGCGGGCCAGGTCATCGGTGGGGGGACGGCCGGGTCCGGCTGGGTCCGGCCGCGTACCTGGGCCGCCGTCAGGCCGCCCGCGGCCGGCATGCCCCGGCGGTCGGGCGCGGGGGCGGGCATGGGCACGCCCGGTATCCCGGTCTGCGGCACCGGTTGCAGCCCGGGGACGGGGCCGGGGAAGGGCGTCGGCACCGGAGGTGGGGGCGGTACCGACGCCGGCGGGTAGGCCGGCATCGCGGCGGCGGGCGCGGGAGCGAACGGCATCGGCGCGGGCGCCACCGGCATGGGGGGCACCGGCATGGGGGGCACCGGCACGGGTGCCGCCGGAACCGGTCCCGGAACCGGCACCGCGACCGGGCTCGGCGTCGCGACCGGCCCCGGCACCCCGGCCGGTTCCGCCGCCGCCGGGGCCGCCCCCGGCGCCAACCGCACTCCCGCCCCGTTCGTCTGGCTCACCAGGCGGTCCACCGCCGCCGTGCCCGAGCTGTACGCCGTACCGGCCGTCGGGCCGGCGGCACCCGCGGCCACCTCGGTGTCGTACAGGACCTGTTGCAGCGCCGGCACCAGCCGCCGTACGTCCACCTCCGGACGGACCACGAGCCGCATGAAGCGGCTGGAGGAGCCGATCTGGTCGCCGCACGCGCGGACCAGGACGTGGTGCTCGGTCAGCAGCCGGTCGCGCACCACCGTGCCCTCCGCGCCCACCGGCAGCCGGACGAAGAGGAAGTCGCCTTGGGACGGGTAGACCGTCAGACCGGGCAGGGCGGCCAGACGCGCGGCCATCGCCGTGCGGTCCCGGCGCACCAGCTCGATGCTCCGCCGGTACTCCGCGCCGTGCTCGCGCAGCATGAACACCATCCGCTCGGCCAGGCAGCCGAGGTTCCCCTCGGGCAGCATCGCGCGGACGCGGCCCGCCAGGGACGGGTTGGCGACGAGGTGGCCGAGGCGTACGCCGTGCAGACCGAGGTTGTCGCCGAGGCTGCGCAGGACGACCACGTTGGGCCGCAGCACCGCCTCCTGGACGACGCTCGGATCGTCCTCGGCGTCGGCGAATTCGAGGAACGACTCGTCGACCACGACCAGGTCCAGATCGGCCATGGCGTCCAGGAACTCCACCACCGCCCGCCGGGGCAGGAAGCCGCCGTCGGGGTCATTGGGGTTGCGGAGCACCGCCGTCCTGCTGCCGCGGCGGCGGATGAACTCGGCGTAGCGGGTGAGGTCGAGGGCGAAGCCGCCGGCCTCCTGGAGCGGGAACATGTCGACCCGCTTGCCGGTCTCCATCGGCTGGTCGGTCCAGCGGCCGAAGGTGGGGACGGGGACGGCCAGGGAGTCGCGGACCAGGAGGTGGTCCAGCCAGGTGATCAGCTCGGTGGCGCCGTTGCCGATCGCCACGCACTGCGGCGGGAGCCGGAGCAGGTCGCACAGTGCGGCGGTGACGGCGCCGGCGTCGCTCGGGCGGGAGGTGAGGATCTCGCGCAGCCCGGCCGCCAGCGCGTCGAACATGGCGGGCGTCGGGAAGTACGGGTTGCACGGGACGCGGAAGTCCAGCGGGCCGCCCGCTCCGTCGCCGCTGTCCCGGGCCGGCGGCGCCGTCGACGGGCCGTGCGCCGCCGTGCCGGGGAAGAGGGACGTGACGTTGCCGGCCAAAGGGACCTCCGGGTGCGGGGGTGGCCTGTGCGGGGGAGCACGGGCCACCCACACATACGGGGGCGGCGGCCGGGGTGTTCAACGGCCCCCGGATCAGGAACCGGACTTGCGCTTGTTCCACACGTCGAAGCCGACCGCCACCAGCAGCGCCAGGCCCTTGATGACCTGCTGCCAGTCGGTGCCGACGCTGAGCAGGTTCATGCCGTTGTTCAGCACGCCGAGGACGAGACCGCCGATGATCGCGCCGAGCACGGTGCCGACGCCGCCGCTCATCGAGGCGCCGCCGATGAACGAGGAGGCGATCGCCTCCAGTTCGAAGTTGACGCCCGCCTTCGGCGAGGCCGCGTTCAGCCGGGCGGCGACCACCAGGCCCGCCAGCGCGGCGAGCACGCCCATGTTCAGGAACACCTGGAAGGTGACCCGCTTGTCCTTCACGCCCGACAGCTTCGCGGCCGGCAGGTTGCCGCCGATCGCGTAGATGTGCCGGCCGAAGACCGCGTTGCGCATGACGTAGCCGTAGCCGACCACCAGCGCGGCCAGAATGATCAGGATGATCGGCGCGCCCTTGTAGCTGGCGAGCAGCAGGGTCAGCACGAGGATCGCGGCGACCAGCGCGACCAGCTTCAGCGCGAACAGCTTCACGGGCACCACGTCGAGCGTGAACTCGCGCTGCCGGCGCCGGGCCCGCACCTCCTGCCACACCACGGCCGCGATCAGGACGACGCCGAGGAGCAGGGTCAGGTTGTGGTAGTTCGTGGTCGGTCCGACCTCGGGCAGGAAGCCGTTGCCCATCTTCTGCAGGGCGTCCGGGAACGGGCCGAGGGTCTGCCCCTTGAGCAGGATCTCGGTGAGCCCCCGGAACAGCAGCATCCCGGCCAGGGTGACGATGAAGGACGGTATCCCGAGATACGCGATCAGGAAGCCCTGCACCGAGCCGGCCGCCGCGCCCACCAGCAGGCACAGCACCAGCGCGAGCGGCCAGGGCATTCCGTGCTGCACGGTCAGCACGGCCGCGAACGCGCCGACGAACGCGGTGAGCGAGCCCACCGACAGGTCGATGTGCCCGGCGATGATCACCAGCATCATGCCGATCGCGAGGATCAGGATGTAGCTGTTCTGGAGGACCAGGTTGGACACGTTGCGCGGCAGCAGCAGGTCGCCGCCGGTCCACACCTCGAAGAGGACCACGATCAGACCGAGCGCGATCAGCATGCCGTACTGGCGCATGTTGCGGCGCAGTCCGTCCAGCACCAGCCGCAGCAGGCCGTCGCCGCCGGCCGCCGGGCCGCCGCCGCCCGGCGGCGCGGGGGCCGGGCTCTTGGCGCTCACATCCGTGCTCATCGGGTTACCTCTTCATCCTGGGTGTCCTGCGTCATCCGGCGCATCAGCTCCTCCTGCGTGGCCTCGGCGCGCGGCACCTCACCGGTCAGCCGCCCGGCGGACATGGTGTAGATGCGGTCGCACATGCCGAGCAGCTCGGGCAGTTCGGAGGAGATGAAGACGACCGCCTTGCCCTCGGCGGCCAGCCGGTCGATGACCGTGTAGATCTCGTACTTGGCGCCCACGTCGATGCCCCGGGTGGGCTCGTCCAGGATCAGCACGTCCGGACCCGCGAAGATCCACTTGCTGAGGACGACCTTCTGCTGGTTGCCGCCGGACAGCTTGCCCACCGGCTCGAAGACGGTCGGCGCCTTGATGTTCATCGAGCGGCGGAAGCCCTCGGAGACCTGCCGCTCCTCGTGCTCGTCCACCACGCCCCGCCGGGCGACCTTCGCCAGCGCGGTCAGCGTGATGTTCCGGTTGATGGTGTCGATCAGGTTCAGGCCGTAGTGCTTACGGTCCTCGGTGACGTACGCGATGCCGTGCCCGACCGCCTCCGCGACGGTCTTCGTCCGGATCTCGTGTCCGTCCTTGAGGACCGTGCCCGCCGCGTACCGGCCGTAGGAGCGGCCGAAGACGTTCATCGCCAGCTCGGTGCGGCCGGCGCCCATCAGGCCGGCGATGCCGACGATCTCCCCGCGCCGCACGTGCAGGGACACGTCGTCCACCACCTTGCGCTGCTGGTCGATGGGGTGGAACACGGTCCAGTCGCGGATCTCCAGCGCGGGCGCCGCGCCCTCCTCGGCGTGGTGCGGGGTGCGCTCGGGGAAGCGGTGGTCCAGGTCGCGGCCGACCATGCCCGCGATGATCCGCTCCTCGGTCGTCGCGGCCGCCTTCACGTCCAGGGTCTCGATGGTGCGGCCGTCGCGCAGGATCGTCACCGAGTCGGCGACCTTGCGGATCTCGCCCAGCTTGTGCGAGATGACGATCGAGGTGATCCCCTGGTCCTTCAACTCCAGGATCAGATCGAGGAGTTTGTCGCTGTCCTCGTCGTTCAGGGCCGCGGTCGGCTCGTCCAGGATCAGCAGCTTCACCGACTTCGACAGCGCCTTGGCGATCTCCACCAGCTGCTGCTTGCCGACGCCGATGTCGGCGACCCGGGTCTCCGGATGCTCGTCCAGGCCCACCCGGCGCAGCAGTTCGGCGGCGTGCCGGAGCGTGTCGTGCCAGTCGACGAAGCCGCGGGTGGCGTGCTCGTTGCCGAGGAAGATGTTCTCGGCGATGGACAGGAACGGCACCAGCGCCAGTTCCTGATGGATGATGACGATGCCGTGCTGCTCGCTGGCCCGGATGTCCTTGAAGCGGCACGGCTTGCCCTCGAAGAGGATCTCGCCGTCGTAACTGCCGTGCGGGTGGACGCCGGAGACCACCTTCATCAGGGTGGACTTGCCGGCGCCGTTCTCCCCGCAGACGGCGTGGACCTCGCCCTGGCGGACACTCAGGTTGACGTCCGACAGTGCCTTGACACCGGGGAAGGTCTTGACGATCGAGCGCATTTCCAGGACGGGTCCCGCCATGGTCGTGCCTTCCAGTCGTGTTCCGAGTCGTGCCGGTCGGTGGGGGCGCCGCGCTACTTGAGCTGGGCGTCGGTGTAGTAGCCGCCCTTGACCAGCACCTCTTCGTAGTTGGCCTTGTCGACGCTGACCGGCTGGAGCAGGTAGGCGGGCACGACCTTGGTGCCGTTGTCGTACGACTTGGTGTCGTTGACCTCGGGCTTCTTTCCCTTCAGCGCGTCGTCGACCATGGTGGAGGCGACGTCGGCGAGCTTGCGCAGGTCCTTGTAGACGGTCTGCGTCTGCTGCCCGGCGATGATCGACTTCACCGAGGCCAGCTCCGCGTCCTGGCCGGTGATCACGGGCAGCGGCTTGCTGCCGGAGCCGTAGCCGTCGGACTTCAGCGCGGACAGCACGCCGATGGAGATGCCGTCGTAGGGCGAGAGGACCGCGTCGACGCGCTGGCTCTTGTAGGACGAGGTCAGGACGTCGTCCATGCGCTTCTGCGCGGTGGCGCCGTCCCAGCGCAGCGTGGTCACCTGGTTCAGCGCGGTCTGCCCGGAGCGCACGACCAGCTTCTTGCTGTCCAGGTACGGCTTCAGCACGGTCATCGCGCCGTTGAAGAAGTACTTGGTGTTGTTGTCGTCGTTGGAGCCGGCGAACAGCTCGATGTTGAAGGGGCCCTTGCCGCTCTTGAGGCCCAGCTTGTCCACGATGTAGCCGGCTTGCAGCTCGCCGACCTTCTCGTTGTCGAAGGAGGCGTAGTAGTCGACGTTCTTGCTGCCGAGGATCAGGCGGTCGTAGGAGATGACCGGGATGTGCGCGTCCGCGGCCTCCTGGAGCACGTTGTTCAGCGACTTGTTGTCGATGGCCGCGATGATCAGACCCTTGACGCCCTGGGTGATCAGGTTCTCGATCTGCGAGACCTGGGTGTCCGGGTCGTCCTCGCCGTAGACCAGCTTTGTCTGGTAGCCCTTGGCCTTCAGGTCGGCGACGACGTTCTTGCCGTCGGAGATCCAGCGCTCGGAGGACTTGGTCGGCATCGCGATGCCGATCGTGCCGCCCTTGGAGTCGCCCTTGTCCTCCTTGGAGCCGCCCGAGCCGCTCTGCCCGCAGGCGGTCAGGGTCAGGGCGAGGGAGGCGGCGGTGGCCATGGCGGCGACTGCGGCTCTGCGGTTGCGCATGGTGGTCATCCTTGGGGTGGGGTGAACGCTTGGGGTGGGGTGAACGGGTGGGGTGGGGTGAACGGGTGGGGCGATGGGGGGCCGCGAAGGGTTGTGTGGGATTGTGCGCGGCTGTGTCGGCTTCTGTGAAGCGCAGTGTCCGGAACGTTATGCCGGTGTGTCGAAGCGCCGCAGCGGGCCCGGCAGCCGGGAGCCCAGCGGCGCCATCTCCCCGTCCGCGCCGTGCCGTTGGAGCAGATCCAGGGCGAGCCGGCCGCGCCGCACCCGCTCCCGGGCCGTCGCCAGCGTCACCTCGCGCAGGTGGTGGCCGTACGGGTAGATGCCGGGCGCCTTGGACAGACCGAACTTCAGATACAGCGGCGCCCCGCGCCGGATCAGCTCGGCCACCTCGTACATCCGCACATAACCGCCCAGGTCGTCCGGCGCCTCGATGTACATGTCCATCGGCGCCGCCGACAGCCGCCGGATCTCGGTGAGGTGAGCGAGCGTCAGATCGCTGGGCACGTTGACGGAGTCGGCGCCCAGATGCTCGTAGACCGCGTACGAGGCCGGGTTGACCGGTCCGATGAGCGCGGAGACCTTTAGCGTGGTGTCGGCCGGCAGGACACCGGCCGTACGCGCCCGGTGCAGCGTCCACAGCACGCCCTCGTCCGCCACGAGCAGGCACTTCACGCCCAGCTCCGTCGCCCGCACGGCGTCCTCGACGCAGCCGGCGACCGCGTCGTGACCCCGGGCGCGCACGCCCGCGCCGCGCGAGTCCGAGCGCACCGAGCCGCCGGTGTCCCAGGTGCCGCGCGGCCCGGTGAACAGGCACAGTTCGATGCCGCGTTCGGCGCTCGCCCCGGCCATCTCGGTGATCTCGGCGTCGGTCAGCATCCACACCCCGCTGCCCTGGCTGATCCGGTGCACCGGCACGTCGAGCCGCGCCGACTCCGCGAGGACCACCGCCAGCGCCTCCGGCCCCTCGCAGGAGGGGATCTCGGTGCGCCAGCGGCCGCCGCCGGGGAAGGCGTGCGGGGAGGCGTCGGCGGGGTCGGGGGCGGGGGCCGCCAGGCCGAGCGCGGTGAGCGCGCGCTCACCGGGCCGGCGGACTGCCGGGGCGAAAACGTCGGTCACAAGCTGTCCTTCGGTTCGACGGGCCGGTCTGGCCGGGGGCTTCGCATGATGTTGTTCGAGATGTCGAACGTGGTTCGCGGTTCTGGGCGTGGGGTGGAGCGTAGGGCGGGGCGTGCCGCGTGGCTGCGGCGAGGACGGACGGATCCGTCAGGGGGCGAGGACGGAGGGATCCGTCAGGGGCGAGGGCGGATGGATCTGTCGGGGATGGATCTGTCAGGGGCGGAGGAGGACCTTGCCGACCTTCGGGTCGCCGGCTGCGACGAGGTCGAGGGCGTGCGCGAAGTCGGTGAGCGGGAGTTCGTGGGTGACCAGCGCCGCCGGGTCGAGCAGCCCGGCCGCGAACATCCGCACCGCGTGCGCCCACGCGTGCGGCGGCGCGCCGAAGACGGTGTGCACCTCCAGCTGCCGTACCACCAGCTCGGTCGGGTCGAGTCCGGCCGCGCCCGCCGCCGGGAGGCCGGTCAGCACCAGCCGCCCGCCCCGCCGGCACAGCGCGGCCGCGGTGCGGGCCGAGTCGGCGGCCCCGGCGGCCTCCACCACCACGTCGTAACCGCCGGGCAGCTCCGCGTCCACGGTCCGGAAGGCGGTCGCGCCGAACCGCCGGGCCAGGGCGGCCCGTTCCTCGCTGACGCCGACCACCAGCAGCTCGGCCGGGGAGACGGCCTTGAGGAACCGCACGGCGAGCATGCCGAGTGTTCCCGTGCCGACCACCGCGACCCGCTCGCCCGGCCGGGCGTTCGCCTTCAGCGCGGCGGCGGCCACACAGGCGGCCGGCTCCAGCAGCGCGGCGGCGGTCAGGTCGGCGCCGTCCGGCAGCACGTGCAGCAGCCGGGCCGGGAGCGTGAGGGTGGCCGCCATCGCGCCCGGCCGGGTGAAGCCGGTCTCCTCGTAGCCCGCGTCGCACAGCGTCGTCTCGCCCGCGTGGCAGTGGTCGCACACCTGGCAGTTGCGGAAGCCCTCGCCGACCACCTTGCGGCCCACCAGCTCCGCCCGCACCCCGGCGCCCACCGCCCGCACGACACCGGACCACTCGTGCCCCGGCACCAGCGGGTAACGGACGTACTCCGCGGGCCGGTTGCCCTGGTACACCTCACGGTCGCTGCCGCAGACGCCCACGGCGTGCACGGCGACCAGGACCTCACCGGGCCCGGGATCGCGGGGGGTGTGCGGGACGACCCGGTGAACACCGGGCGCCCGCACGACGACTTCGAGGGCGGGGGCGGCGGCGGTGGCGGCGGCTGGGTCGGTGGCCGGGGCTGGGGCGGAGTCCGCGTCGTGGCCTCTGGCTGGGGCGGCGGCCGTGTCGTGGTCTCCGGCCGGGGCGGCGGCCGTGTCGTGGTCTCCGGCCGGGGCGGTCACCGGGCGCCCTTCGGACGGCGGGTCTCCCAGCCCTCGGCCCACAGGTCGAACCGGGCCTGCTGCTGCGGGAACTCGGCCGCCGCGTCGGTGTCCAGCTCGACGCCGAGGCCGGGCGCGTCGCTCAGGTGGAAGCAGCCGTCCGCCGGATCGACCTGCGGCGCGCCCTTGACCACCTTCTTGATCTCCGCGTCCGCGAAGTCGTTGAAGTGCTCCAGAATCTTGAAGTTGGGCGTGGTGAAGCCGACTTGGAGGGAGGCGGCGGTCAGCACCGGGCCGCCGACGTTGTGCGGGGCGACCAGCGTGTAGTGGGTCTCGGCGGTGGCGGCCAGCTTGCGGGTCTCCCAGATGCCGCCGATGTGGCCGACGTCCGGCTGGATGATGTCGACGGCCTGGCTCTCGAACAGCTCGCGGAACTCGATCCGGTCGTGCACGCGTTCCCCGGTGGCCACCGGCAGGTCCACCTTGGCGGCGACCTTCTCCAGCGCCTTCAGGTTCTCCGGCGGACACGGCTCCTCCAGCCAGGCCGGCCGGAACGGCGCCATCTCCCCGGCCAGCCGGATCGCGGTGGCGGGGGAGAAGCGGCCGTGCATCTCCAGCATCAGTTCGGCGTCCGGACCGATGGCGTCGCGCACCGCCTCGATCAGCGAGACGGCGTAGAGCGTCCGCGCGTGGTCGAGTTCGAAGTGGCCGGTGCCGAACGGGTCGATCTTCAGGGCCCGGTAGCCGCGCTCCATGACGCCCCGCGCGGCCTTGTGGTACGCCTCCGGGGTGCGCTCGGTGGTGTACCAGCCGTTCGCGTACGCCTTCACCTTGTCGGTGACCTTGCCGCCGAGCAGCTGCCAGACCGGGACGCCGAGCGCCTTGCCCTTGATGTCCCAGCAGGCCATCTCCACGACCGCGATGCCGGACATCACGATCTCACCCGCGCGGCCGTAGTCGCCGTACTTCATCCGGCGCACCAGGTCCTCGGCGGCGAACGGGTCGGAGCCGAGGATGTGGTTGGCCTCGGCCTCCCGCAGATAGCCGAGCAGCGCGTCGGTGTGACCGAGCATCCGGGTCTCGCCGACGCCGGTGATCCCTTCGTCGGTGTGCACCTGCACGTACGTCAGGTTGCGCCACGGCGTCCCGACCACGTGGGTGCTGATTCCGGTGATGCGCACGGCGGCCGTCCCTCGCTTGTTCGATATTTCGGCACACGTTCGAAATGTTGGCGTGACAGTAAGGAGGCGGTGAGGGGGGTGTCAATGGGGGCGACAGAGAACGGTTCCGGCAAACCATTCGCCCACGCTTTCGATCCCGCACCGAACCTTCACAACGGCCCCTAGGAACGCGGGGCGCGCGGAATCTAGTCTTCCCGCGTCATGAACTACTGCCCCCCGTGCCGACGGCACCTCAACGGCGCCCTCCTCTGCCCGGGATGCGGCACTCCGGCCGAAGCCCTGCCGACCCTCCGGGACGAACCGGAACTCCCCGCGCGAAGCGCGCAGTCGGCCCCGGACCGGACGCCCGGCGACGACACGGACCACACCCCCGCCCCGAGCCGCGCCCAACGGCGCCGCGCACAGAGCCGCACACGTGACGGCGGCCGCCGCACAGCGAAAGCCACGGCGGCGACGAAACCGGCGGAGACGGCGGCGACCGCGACGGCGACGGCACCGGCGGAGACGGCGGCGAGCGCGGGGGCGACGGCACCGGCGGAGACGGCGGTGACCGCGGACTCCGGTACGGCCGCGAGCCGGCGGGACCGCAAGGCCGCCCACCACCGCAGACGGCGGCGCCGGACCCTGCTGATCGCCGCCGGCTTCGTCCTGGCGGCGGGCGGACTGAGCCTGGCCGAACTGGGCGTGGACGCACCGGGCCTGCCCGGCTTCAGCGACCCCGGCCCGGCGGCGGCCGGCGCCGACACGGCGGCCGGTTCCACGACGGCGCCCGGTACGACGCCGACGGCCCGCCCACTGGACGACACCTCCGGCGGCGCCGCGAGCGCCCGCCCCGCGGCGGCCTCGTCGTCCGCGTCGTCCTCCGCGTCGCCGTCCACCTCGGCGACGGGCACCACGCCGACCCCGAGCGGTTCGGACAGCTCCGCCCGCTCGGCGTCGGCGACACCGGGCGGCCCCGGCGGCACGAACGACGGCGCGGACGGGAACGCGGGTACGGGTGTGGGCACGGGCGCGGACGCGGGCGCGGTGACGGGCCCGGGCGGCGAAGCGCCCCCGTCCACGCCCTCCCACCAGCCCACCCCCTCCGCAACCACGACCACCCCCTCACCCCCTTCCCCCACCCCCACCTGCGACCGCTTCCTCTGGTGGTGCACCTAGCCCCCTCAGGGGCGCGGGGAACTGCGCGCCCAGCCCAACCTCACCCGCACCAAAAACCAACGCCCACCCCCACTCCCTACAAGGACGAAACGCTCTTTAAGTGCTTTGACGGGACAACGAAGTTGAGCGGTGCGAGGTGTCCTCGGGCTCGACGGGTGGTGACGCAGCGTGTGCGTAGCCGCTGGTTGGCCGGGTTCCGGAAGCCGTTCGTATTCCGCGCGCACAGCTTGATCATCCGGTTGACGCCCTCGCTGGTGGCGTAGCAGTGGCAGGTCGCGATGAAACGCCGAGATCTTGGGCCACGAGCAGTCGAGAGTGACCGCGAGCTGGCGGACCTCGAAGTCCGCGTACCAGGTGAGGACCTTCCAGCACAGGTGGCCGACGCGCTCGCGGTCGGCCCGGTGCGGGCGAGGGCGAGCGGGCCCCGCAGCCACTCCTGCGCGATGCACGCAGTCAGCAGCGCCATGCCGATCTGGCCGGCGTCCATCACGGCGTTCCGCATCTTCGTGAACTGCACGCCGTACCCGGCCAATAATGGACATGCCGATGGCCACCTTCCATAAGATTGCCCCTGATGCGCGGCCAACGAGGAGGTATGGGTGGGCAATCTGGGGGGATACCAGATGATGACGACGCTGGCGAAGAAGGTGGGCGGCCCCGGGGCGCTGGCCGTCGTCACTGCCGTGGGCGGGTGGGCCATCGGCCGGGGTGCTGAAGCTGGCGGGAAGAACGTATTCAGGGCCGCCAAGGCTGCGGCCAAGAAGCGGAACGCCCCGTGCTCGACGAAGGGCCAGGTCTTCGACGTCGTGTCCGACGGCGAGGACGGCAAGGGCCTCGCGCTCCGGGCAGGTGATCAGTACCGAGTCATGGAGTGCGATGAGGAAGCGATCCTTATCGAGGTGCTCGGTGGCACGAACAATCCCTACTTCACGTCAGCACAGTTCCTGGCGTCAGTGTCGGGCTTCCCCCACGGCGGAGAAGATTAATGCCGAGTAGCTCGACTGCGGGTGTGGGCACTCGAGTCAGGGGCTGACTCGCGCATCGTAGAAGCCCCGCGAGTGCGGCGCTTACGGGGCTTCTACGCTGATGTCGATCCAGGTCGCTCGGTCTCGAGTCCGCCATTCGAGTCGATCCCGAACTCGGCCGCCGACATGCGGGCGCGGTCAACGGCGCAGAACTGTGCGCTGTCCAGTTCGTGCATCGCCAGGACGGCCGAGCCGCCGTTGAGCGTCCCGCCCAGGATGCCCGGCGGGAGGCCACAGCCGTGTCGTTGCTGGCTCTTCGCTCTTGAGCGGTGCGCCTGGCTCTTGTCGCTGACGTGCTATCACGGTCGGTGACGGGTCTGTCGGCCCCGTTATGAGGCGCTCGTGGTCCTGAGTAATCATGCGCACGGCTTCCGGAACCCGGCTAACCAGCGGCTACGCACACGCTGCGTTACCACCCGCCGAGCCCGAGGACACCTTGCACCGCTCAACTTCGTTGACCCGCTTTGACGCGGTTTTGCGCGGCGCTCTCGACGCCCCGCCGTGATTTACAGCTGAACGGCAGGATCAATCGCTCTTACCACGTGACCCTTTGCCATCCCCCCTGTGCATTTCCAGACCGCGGTCTCATGGAAGTAACCCACATGCAGACCGCGGTCGTGCTCGCCGCAGACGGGCCAGGTCACGCGATGGTGGCTCATGACGAATTCCTGCACTCCTTCCGCCACAGCACCCAGAACCTCTGCCGAATCGGGTGTGGAGACCTCCGCCGACTTGATGTGGACCACGCCGACCGGGCTCAGGTCCGGGTCGCGGACGTAGTCGATGTAGCGGAAGTCGTCGCCTGTGGCCGCTTTTCCGGTGTCCTGTTCCGCCGATCTGGCGACCGTCTCGAAGGCCGATCTCGCCAGGGCGAAGGTTCGCGTGGTCCAGAGGTCGCAGAATTCCGGTTCCGGTACTTCTCCGTGCTCGTCGTACAGCTCGGCCATCCACGTCAGTACCTCCTCGGGGAGCTGTTCCCCGTGCCGCCAGACCGCTCGCAGCATCCGGTCCTGCCAGTCCGAGAAATTCGACATCGTCGCTGCCTTTCGATGGCAAGGAAAGCCGGCGGAGAAGTGGCTCAGGGTCCGCAGGCCCGGGGCCAGAGGATTCACTCCGGTACCCAAACTCACCCGCACCAAGAATCAACACCCACCCTCACCCCCTGAAGGGGCGCGGGGAACTGCGCGCTCAGCCCGAACTCACCCGCACCAAACCTCACCCCACCCCCAACATCCTCCGCAAAAGCTCCCGCAGGGACCTCCGCTCAGCGTCACTCAACCCCGCCAGCGGCTCCCGAGCGAACCGCAACCCCTCCCGCAACTCCCGAGCCACCCGCCGCCCCTCCTCCGTAGCCGCCGCCAGCTTCACCCGCCGGTCGGCCGGATCGGGCCGCCGCTCGACCAGACCCCGCACCTCCAGCCGGTCCACGATCCCCGTCACATTCGACGGCTCACACTTCAGCTTCAGCGCCAGCTTCCGCATCGGCAGCGGCTCCAGCGCCAGCAGACTCAGCAGCCGCGCCTGCGCCCCGGTCAGCGCGTGCTCGCCGGCCGCCTCCTCGTAGTCCTCGTAGAACCGGGCCACGACATCCCCGATCAGCTCGACGACCTCCATGGTCACGGGGTCGGGGCGACGGGCATTCGGGGGAGTGGACATGGCATCCAGGGTACCCGTTTGCTTGACACCATGAAATATTCAGGAGCATGGTTGTTTCATATGCTGAAGTAATTGCGGCGGCGGCCCACCCCTCGCCGCACCCCCACACCCCCACACCCCCGCAACCCCACACCCGAACCCCCCACCCCGCACCGACGAGAGGCGCCCACCATGACCGACACCCCCACACTCCCCGCCGTCAGCCGTGAATGGCACCTGCTCAGCCGCCCGGTCGGGTGGCCGAAGCCGGAGGACTTCGCCCTCGTGGAGGCCGAGCTCCCGCAGCCGGGCGAGGGCCAGGTCCTCGTCCGCAACGAGTACCTCTCCGTAGACCCGTACATGCGCGGCCGGATGTCCGCGGCCAAGTCCTACGCCGCCCCCTACGAGCTGGACCGCCCCATGCAGGGCGGCGCCGTCGGCGAGGTCGTCGTCTCCCACGCCGAGGGCATCGCCGTCGGCGACCACGTCCTGCACTTCGAGGGCTGGCGCGAGTACGCCGCCGTCAAGGCCACCCAGGCGGTCAAGGTCGACCCCGAGACCGCGCCGCTGTCGACGTACCTCGGCGTGCTCGGCATGACCGGCCTGACCGCGTACGCGGGCCTGCTGCGCACCGCCTCCTTCAAGGAGGGCGACATCGTCTTCGTCTCCGGCGCGGCCGGCGCGGTCGGCAGTCAGGTCGGACAGCTCGCCAAGCTCAAGGGCGCCGCGCGGGTGATCGGCTCCGCCGGCTCCGCCGAGAAGGTGAAGCTGCTGACGGACGAGTACGGCTTCGACGCCGCCTTCAACTACAAGGACGGCCCGGTGGCCGAGCAGCTGCGCGCCGCCGCCCCCGACGGCATCGACGTCTACTTCGACAACGTCGGCGGCGACCACCTGGAGGCCGCCATCGGCGCGCTCAACCTCCACGGCCGTATCGCGATCTGCGGCGCCATCTCGGTCTACAACAACACCGAGCCCGCGCCCGGCCCGAAGAACCTGCCCCGGCTGATCCAGACCCGCGGCCGCATCGAGGGCTTCCTCGTCGGCGACCACTACGACCTCCAGCCGGAGTTCGTGCGCGAGGTCGGCCCGTGGGTGCGCTCGGGCGAGCTGAAGTACCGCGAGACGACGGTCGAGGGCATCGACAACACGCTGGAGGCGTTCCTCGGCGTCCTGCGCGGCGACAACACCGGAAAGATGATCGTCAAGCTCTGAGGCCGCCGGGCCGGAGGCGCCTTCCCGCACCTTCCGGCATGCGGTAACTTCATTCCGAAACCGTTGTGATCGTGGGCGCGAGTCACGACGGAACGAGGAGGAAACACAGCGATGCCCATCCAGCAGTCCGACGTGAAGTACACCGCGGTCGCCACCGCCGAGGGCGGCCGCGACGGCCGCGTCGCCACCGACGACGGCAAGCTCGACGTCATCGTGAACCCGCCCAAGGAGATGGGCGGCAGCGGCGCCGGCACCAACCCCGAGCAGCTGTTCGCCGCCGGCTACAGCGCCTGCTTCCAGGGCGCCCTCGGCGTCGTCGCCCGCCAGGAGGGCGCCGACATCACCGGCTCGACCGTCACCGCGAAGGTCGGCATCGGCCAGAACGAGGACGGCTTCGGCATCATCGTCGAGATCTCCGCCGAGATCCCGAACGCCGACGCCGCCACCGCCAAGGCCCTGGTCGAGAAGGCGCACCAGGTGTGCCCGTACTCGAAGGCGACCCGCGGCAACATCACCGTGACGCTTGCCTGAGCCGGTCGTTTGCACCGAGGAGGCCGCATTCCTGGACGTGGGATGCGGCCTCCGCCATACCCGGCCGCCGTACCCGGCCGCCGTACCCGGCTGCCGGCCGCCCCGCCCGGCCGCCCGCGGTCCGGCCGCCGGGGCCGTGCGAGCCCCTGGATACAGTGGCCCCATGCGTGATCTCGGGGTGGGCTTCGGATATCTGCTGGCGGGCCAGCGCTGGGTGGCCCGGCACGGCCGGGCGTACGGCTTCGGCCTGCTGCCGGGCCTGATCACCCTGCTCCTGTACGCCGCCGCGCTCACCGCGCTCGCCCTGTGGGGCGAGGACGCCGTCGGCTGGGCCACCCCCTTCGCCGACGGCTGGCCCAGCCCCTGGCTCGGCCTGTTCCGCGGCTTCCTCACCGCCGTCCTGTTCGCCCTCGGACTCCTCCTCGCCGTGGTCACCTTCACCGCGGTCACCCTGCTGATCGGCCAGCCCTTCTACGAGGCCCTCTCCGAGCAGGTCGACCGGGACGTCTCCCCGGACGGCACCGCGCCCGAGTCCGGCCTGCCGCTCTGGCGGGAACTGTGGATCTCCGCCCGCGACAGCCTCCGCGTCGTCGTGCGGGCCGCGCTGTGGGGCGTCCTCCTCTTCGCGCTGGGCTTCCTGCCGGTCGTCGGCCAGACGGTGATCCCGGTGATCGGCTTCTTCGTCACCGGCTTCTTCCTCACCGAGGAACTGGCCGCCGTCGCCCTCCAGCGCCGGGACGTCGACCTGCGCGCCCGCCTCGCCCTGCTGCGCTCCCGCAAGACCCTGGTCTGGGGCTTCGGCACCCCGCTGGGCCTGGCCTTCCTGGTCCCGTTCGTCGCCGTCTTCCTCATGCCGGGCGCGGTGGCCGGCGCCACCCTCCTCGCCCGCGACCTGCTCGGCGAGGACACCGAGGAGCCGGACCCGCACGACCCGCAGCACCAGCAGCACCAGCAGCACCAGCAGGACCGGCAGGGCGCGGCGGACCCGGCCGCCCCGGTCAGCGGGACCGGGACGCCCCGCCCGCCACGCTGACCGCCGCCTCCCGCAGCACCCCGAGGAACGCCCCTACGGCCGGCGACAGCGACCGCCCCCGCACGCTCGCCGCGTACACCGCACGGCACGGGACGTCCGCCGTGTCCAGGGGCAGCAGGGTCACGTCGGGCCGTACGGACGCGACGGCCAGCGCCGGCACCAGCGCCACGCCGAGCCCGGCGGCGACGTAGCCCTGCTTCGCGGTCCACTCGGCGACGACGTGCCCGACGCGCGGCCGGAACCCCTGGCGCAGCGCCGCGTCCAGCAGCGTCCCCTCGGGCCGCGCGCTGCCGGAGATCCACTCGGCGTCGGCGAACCGGGCCAGCCGCACCGGCCCGTCCGCACCGGCCAGCGGATGCCCGGCGGGCACGGCGACGTACAGCGGCTCGTCCAGCAGGTGGTGCAGCGTGTACGCCTCCATCGGGGCGCCCTGCGTGGTGGAGACGACCGCCAGGTCCAGGTGCCCGGCGGCCAGCCGCTCCAGCAGCCGCGGCGTCAGCCCCTCCTCGCGGGAGATCCGTACGCCCGGATGGCGGGCGCGGAAGGCGGCCAGGGCGCACGGCACCAGCGCCGCGTCGGCCGTGCTGAACGCCCCGAACCGCACCTGCCCGCCCGCCGCCTCGCGCAGCGCCGCCAGTTCCCGCACCGCCTCGTGCAGCGACTCGGCGACGGCCTCGGCGTACCCGACGAACGTCCGCCCGGCCTCGGTCAGCCGCACCCCGCGCGGCAGCCGGTCGAACAGCGGACCGCCGCCGAGCGCCGACTCCAGCGCCGAGACCTGCCGGGAGACCGCCGACTGCGTCCAGCCCAGATGGCGCCCGGCCACCGTGAACGACCCGTGCCGCGCCACCTCCAGGAAGACCCGGACCCAGACGGTGGACACCTCGGGCAGGCCGTCCCGCGCGCCGCCATGCGTACTCGACATGCCAGCCATGCTAGACATTCGCTGGTCGCATCCCTGGTCCCGCCCTAGCGTCAGCGCCATGAAGAAGCCCGACCCGACCGCCGAGACCACCACCGAGCAGACCACGACCGGGAAGCCCGACCCCACCCAGAAGATCGCCTTCCTGGGGCTGGGGCACATGGGCGCCCCGATGGCCCGCAGGCTGCTGGCCGCCGGTCACCCGGTGACCGTCTGGAACCGCACGGCGGCGAAGGCCGGCCCGCTCGTCGCCGAGGGCGCCCGGCACGCCGCCTCCCCGGCCGACGCCGCGCGCGACGCCGACGTGGTGATCACGATGCTCACCGGCCCGGACGCCCTCGCCGCCGTCGCCGACGCCGTCCTGCCGGCGCTGCCGCCCGGCGCGCGCTGGATCGAGATGTCCACCGTCGGACCGGACGCGGTCCGCGCGCTCGCCGCCCGCGTCGGCGACCGGGCGACCCTGGTCGACGCCCCGGTCACGGGCAGCACCGACCGGGCGGCCACCGGCCGGCTCGCCATCTTCGCGGGCGGCGACACGACCGGCGTGGACCACGTGCTGGCCACCCTCGGCGCCGTCACCCGCACCGGCCCGGCCGGCTCCGGCGCCGCCCTCAAACTGGTCCTCAACGCGGCAGCCCTCGTCGGCATCGGCATCGTCGCGGAGGCGCTGCGGCTCGCCGCCGCCCTGGGCCTCGACGAGGACACCGCGCGCACCGCCCTCGCCGCCGGCCCGCTCGCCGGCGCGGCGGCCCGCGCCTTCGCCGAGGACGTCCACTTCGCGACCGCCCTGGCGGTCAAGGACCTCGACCTCGCCGCCCGCGCGGCCCAACTCCCGGTCGTACGGGCCGTGTCGGACCAGTACCGGCAGGCCGCCGCCCACGAGCCCGCCCTCGCCGCGGCCGACGTCTCCCGCACCGCCCGCCACCTCAGCAGCACGCCGACAGGAAGCAGCACGATGCGCGTCACCCTCGACGACCCGGCCGACGCCCCGCAGCCCCTCACGCCCTACTACTCCCAGGTCGCCCGCGTCGAACAGGCCGACGGCGGCGCCCTGTTGTTCCTCTCCGGTCAGATCGCCGAGGGCGACACGGTCGCCGAGCAGAGCCGCGGCGTCTTCGAGACCATCGCCGCGCTCCTGAAGGCGCACGGCGCCGGCCTGGAACACATCGTCAGCATCCGCACCTACCTCACCGACATCGGCGACCTCCCCGCCTACGGCGCGGTCCGCCGCGCGTACCTCACCGGCACCCCGCCCACCAGCATGACCATGGAGGTGCCCCGGCTGTTCCGCCCCGAGGCGCGGATCGAGGTGGAGGCGGTCGCCGCCGTGCCCGCCCGTTTGTGAAGGGTTCGTACGAGACCGCCGCCGAACCCCCGATCACCCCGCACCACGCCACCTCGCCGATTACCTTCGGCACCGGGACGAGTTCCCCCCGCGAACAGCCCCGGTCCACGGACCTGACCCCACGGACCGGGGCCCGCGGCGCCGGGAGTCGCCCCTCCGCGGTCTCGTCACCGCACCGAGAACCCGTACACCGTCTCCGAGCGGTACACCTCGCCCGGGTTCAGTCGGGTGGGTGGGAAGTCCGGGCGGTTGGGGGAGTCGGGGAAGTGCTGGGTCTCCAGGGCGGTTCCGGCGTTCGGGGTGAACGGGGCGGTGAGGTGGTCGGCGGTGTAGAGCTGGACGCCCGGCTCGGTCGTGGCGACCGTCAGCACGCGGCCGGAGACCGGGTCGTGCAGCTCGGCGACCTCCTCGGGAGCCGCCGTCACGCCCTTGTCCAGGACGAAGTTGTGGTCGTAGCCGGCCCCCAGCGCCCGGGTGCGGCGGAAGTCGAACCGGGTGCCGGCCACCTCCGCCGGCTCGCCCGCCGGGATCAGGCGGTCGTCGACCGGGGTGTAACGGGCGGCGGCGAGTCGCAGTTCGTGGCCGCCGGTCGGACCGGAGCCCGCGCCGCCGAGGTTCCAGTACGTGTGATTGGTCAGGTTGACCACCGTCGGCGCGTCCGTGACCGCCTCGTAGGCGATCCGCAGCGCGCCCGACGCGTCCAGCGTGTACGTCGCCGACACGTCGAGGCGCCCCGGGAAGCCCTCCTCGCCGTCCGGGGAGACGCGGGCCAGCCGCACGCCGTGCGCCACCTCGGTCGCCTCCCACACCCGCTTGTCGAAGCCGTTCGCCCCGCCGTGCAGCGAGTTGGGCCCGTCGTTGGCCGTGAGCGGGTACGCCCGGCCGTCCAGCGCGAACCGGGCGCCGCCGATCCGGTTGGCGTACCGGCCGACCAGCGCGCCGAGGAACGGCTCCGGATGGGCGACGTAGCCCTCCAGGCCGGGGAAGCCGAGCACCACCTGAGCCGTGCGACCTGCCCGGTCCGGGACCTCCACCGACTGCACGATCCCGCCGTACGTCAGCACCCGCACCCGCACTCCGGCCCGCTCCAGGGTCCAGCGGTGCACCGTGGTCCCGTCGTCAAGCCGGCCGAAGACTTCGCTCATGCTCATGCCCAGAACCTTAAGGTCACGGCGTCGCGGCCGTGACGGTGCGGTACGCGATCTCCGCGAGCCGCGCCTGACCGTTGCGGCTCGGGTGGAACCAGTCCCAGTGGCTGAGCTGCTGCGTGCCGAAGCGGTAGTCGAAGACCGCGTCGTGGTCGAACCGGCAGCGCCGGTCCTTCGCGCAGACGTCCGCCAGCACCTTGTTGTACGCCACCACCCGCGCCTGCACCGTCTCGCGCCGCGCGGTCGCCGCCCCGTCCAGCGCGTCCGCGTCGCCCAGCATCGACGGGCAGATCCCCAGCTTCCAGATCTGCTTGCCCAGCGCGTTGGTCCGCCCCTCCGACCACAGCCGCTTCAGGTTCGGCACGCTGGAGACGTACACCTGCGTCTTCGGCAGCGTCTGGCGCAGGGTCTTCAGGGCGTCCTGGAACTGGCTGCGGAAGTCCGCCACCGACGTCATCTCGGCCGTGGAGGCACGGCAGGCGTCATTGGCGCCGGCCATGATCGCCACCAGCTCCGGCCGGTGCACCACCGCCTTGTCCATCTGCGCCTTCAGATCCCGCATCCGGGCCCCGGTCACCGCGTGGTTCCAGCTGTGCTGCGCCGCGCCGCCCGCCCCGAGCAGCCGTACCGCCAGACTGTCGACCGCGGCGTCGCTGCCCGTCGCCCAGGACACCTCCGGACAGTCCGTCAGCACCGCGCACGCGTCGAAGCCGCGCGTGATGGAGTCGCCGACCGCGACGATCGACTCCGGGGAGGTGTCCCACTCCGGGGTCGGCTTCGCGGACGCCCGCGCCCCGGTGTCGCCGGAGGCGCCCCCGCCGGCGGTGGAGCAGCCCGCGACGGTCAGCACGGCGGCCGCCGCGACGGCGTGCGCGGCCCGCAGACGGTGGCTTCGCTTCCGCATCCCTGGAAATCCCCTCGGTCGTCCTACGGTGCTGCCGGTCCCCTCCATGAGAACGCGCGGGGGTTCCTCACCCCCTCCGATGTGACGGCGCGCACCCGTACAAGCGTCCCCATGGGTGAATGCCGGGGGTTTCCTGGCACCAGGACCGACGGTACGTCACACTCCTTGGCCCGTCGCACGGTAGCCTCGCCATCAACGTGGCCGTCGCGCCACTGACCGCCCGCCCGCCCCCTGTCCCGCTCTGCCCGGAGGTCCCGGTGACGACGACACGTGGAGTCCTGTACGTGCACTCCGCGCCGCGCGCGCTGTGCCCGCACGTCGAGTGGGCCGTCGCCGGGGTGCTCGGCACGCGCGTCAGCCTGGACTGGATCCGGCAGCCCGCGGCGCCCGGCACCTGGCGCTCGGAGTTCTCCTGGCAGGGCCAGGCCGGCGCCGCCTCCAAGCTCGCCTCCGCGCTGCGCGGCTGGCACCTGCTGCGGTTCGAGGTCACCGCCGAGCCGTGCGCCACCGCCGAGGGCGAGCGCTACAGCTGCACCCCCGACCTCGGCATCTTCCACGCCGTCACCGGCATCCACGGCGACATCCTCATCCCCGAGGACCGCCTGCGCGCCGCCCTCACCCGCTCCCAGGGCGGCGAGACGGACCTGGAGGCGGAACTCGCCAAGCTCCTCGGCAAGCCCTGGGACGACGAACTCGAACCCTTCCGCTACGCGGGCGAGGGCGCCCCGGTCCGCTGGCTCCACCAGGTGGTCTGAGACTCCGTCCACTGGTCGCACGACCTCACACGAACGGCGTCGGCCCGAACCCCTCCAGGGGTCCGGGCCGACGCCGTTCAGCGCTCCTCAGATCGTACGGAACGCCAGCACGACATTGTGCCCGCCGAACCCGAACGAGTCGTTCAACGCCGCGATCCGCCCCTCCGCGGGCAGCTTCCGGGCGCTCCCGCGGACCACGTCCGCGTTCGCCTCCGCCTCGGGGTCGAGGTTGTCGACGTTGATGGTCGGCGGCGCCACCCGGTTGTACAGCGCCAGCACCGTCGCCACCGACTCCACACCGCCGGCGCCGCCGAGCAGGTGACCGGTCATCGACTTGGTCGCGGAGACCGCCATGTGGTCCGCGTGGTCGCCGAAGACCTTCCGCAGCGCCTTCAGCTCGGCGACGTCACCGGCCGGCGTCGAGGTGGCGTGCGCGTTGACGTGCACGATCTCGGCCGGGTCCAGGTCGGTGCGGTCCAGCAGGTTGTGCAGGGCGTGCGAGATGCCGCGGCCCTCGGGCTCGGGCTGCACGATGTCGTGGCTGTCGGCGGAGATGCCCTGGCCGACCGCCTCCGCGTAGACGCGGGCGCCGCGCGCGGCGGCGTGCTCGGCGGACTCCAGCACGAGGACGCCGGCGCCCTCGCCGAGGACGAAGCCGTCCCGGGCGACGTCGTAGGGGCGGGAGGCGCCCTCGGGGTCCTCGTTGTTCTTGGACATCGCCATCATGTTGCCGAACGCGGCGATCGGCAGCGGGTGGATCGCCGCCTCCGTGCCGCCGGCGACGACCACGTCGGCGCGGCCGGTGCGGATCATCTCGATGGCGTAGCCGATGGCCTCGGCGCCCGACGCGCAGGCGGAGACCGGGGTGTGCACGCCCGCGCGGGCGCCCACGAGGAGGCCCACGTTGGCCGAGGGGCCGTTCGGCATCAGCATGGGCACGGTGTGCGGGGAGACACGGCGTACGCCCTTCTCCTTCAGCACGTCGTACTGGTCGAGGAGGGTGGTCACGCCGCCGATGCCGGAGGCGATGACCGCGCCGAGCCGGTCGGGGTCGACGGCGCCGTCCTCGCCGGCCTTGCCGGTGAAGCCGGCGTCCTGCCACGCCTCCTGGGCGGCGATCAGCGCGAACTGCGCCGAGCGGTCCAGACGGCGGGCCTGCGGCCGGGGGATGGTCTCGGTCGGCTCAACGGCGACCGGGGCCGCGATACGGACGGCCTGCTCGGCCGCCCACTCCTGGGTCAGCGGCTTGACGCCGGACCTGCCGGCGACCAGACCCTCCCAGGTGGAGGCCACGTCGCCACCCAGCGGTGTGGTTGCGCCGATACCGGTGACGACCACGGTGCGATTGGTCGAGCTCACGGGAATTCTTTCTCCAACGGATGCGAGGATTCAAACGGCGCCACCGCCGGGTGGCGGGGCAGTCAGCCCATGGCGATGATCGGTTGATCAGGCCTGGTGCTTGAGGATGTAGTCGGTCGCGTCGCCGACCGTCTTGAGGTTCTTGACGTCCTCGTCGGGGATCTTCACGTCGAAGCGCTCCTCGGCGGCGACGACGACCTCGACCATGGACAGCGAGTCGACGTCCAGGTCGTCGGTGAAGGACTTGTCCAGCTTGACGTCCTCGACCGGGATCCCGGCGATCTCGTTCACGATGTCGGCGAGACCGGCGACGATCTCTTCCTGAGTGGCGGCCATGTCGGCGCTCCTTCGTAGTGTTTCAGAGGGTGGTGGCAGTGCTGCCCGCACCGGACGCATGATCCGGCACGGAGTGCCTAGGGGAGGGTAACGACCGTCGCGGCGTAGACGAGACCCGCCCCGAAGCCGATGACGAGCGCGGTGTCGCCGCTCTTCGCCTCGCCGGTCGCCAGGAGCCGCTCCATCGCGAGCGGGATCGAGGCGGCCGAGGTGTTGCCGGTGGTGCGGATGTCACGGGCGACCGTGACGTGCTCCGGCAGTTTCAGCGTCTTCACCATCGAGTCGATGATCCGCACGTTGGCCTGGTGCGGGATGAAGACGTCCAGGTCGTCCGCGGTGATCCCGGCCGCGTCCAGCGCCTGCTGGGCGACCTTCGCCATCTCGAACACGGCCCAGCGGAACACCGCCTGGCCCTCCTGCGTGATCGCAGGGAACTTGATGGTGCCGTCGGCGGCCACCGGCAGCCCGGAGACGTCGCCGCTCCGGAAGCGGTCCCAGGAGACGGTCTGCTTGATCGTCTGGGACTTGTCGCCCTCCGAGCCCCACACCGTCGGGCCGATCGCCGGCTCCTTGGCGGGGCCGACCACGACCGCGCCGGCGCCGTCGCCGAACAGGAAGGCCGTCGCCCGGTCCTCCAGGTCGGTCAGGTCGCTCAGCCGCTCCACGCCGATGACCAGCACGTACTCGGCGCTGCCCTCGACCACCATGCCCTTGGCGAGGGTCAGTCCGTAGCCGAAGCCGGCGCAGCCCGCCGAGATGTCGAAGGCGGCGGCCTTGTCCGTGCCGAGCCGGTCGGCGATCTCGGTGGCGATGGCGGGGGTCTGGCTGAAGTGCGAGACGGTCGAGACGACCACCGCGCCGATCTGCGCGGCCTCGATGCCGGCGTCCGCGATCGCCTTGCCGGACGCCTCGACGGACATGGCCGCGACGGTCTCCTCCGGCGACGCCCAGTGCCGGGTCTCGATGCCGGAGCGCGAACGGATCCACTCGTCGGACGAGTCGATCGTCTCGAGGATCACCTCGTTCGGCACCACCCGGGTGGGCCGGTAGCCGCCGACCCCGAGGATGCGGGCGTACGGGGCGCCCTTGCTGGGCTTGATCTTCGCCATGTTCGATCGGCTCCTTAGGGCGTCAGGCGTTCGCGTGCTCGGCGATGAGCTCGCGGGCCGCGCCGAGGTCGTCGGGGGTCTTCAGGGCCAGCGTCCTGACGCCGGGCAGGGCGCGCTTGGCCAGCCCGGTGAGCGTGCCGCCGGGGCACACCTCGACCAGGGCGGTGACGCCGAGTTCCTTGAACGTCTCCATGCACAGGTCCCAGCGGACCGGGTTGGCGACCTGGCCGACCAGCCGCTCGACGACCTCGGCGCCGCTGGTGACCGACCGGCCGTCCTTGTTGGAGACGTAGGCGACCTTCGGATCGGCCGGCGAGAGCGCCTTGGCGGCCTCGGCCAGCTTCTCGACGGCGGGCGCCATGTGGAGAGTGTGGAAGGCGCCGGCCACCTTCAGCGCCACGACCTTGCGCACGCCCTCGGGCTTGTCCTCGGCGAGCGCCGCCAGCTGCTCCATGGTGCCGGCGGCCACGATCTGGCCCGCGCCGTTGACGTTGGCCGGGGTCAGGCCCAGCTTCTCCAGGTGCGCGATCGAGACCTCCGGGTCGCCGCCGAGCAGCGCCGACATGCCCGTCTCGGTGACGGCGGCGGCCTCGGCCATCGCCAGACCGCGCTTGCGCACCAGGGTGAGGGCGGCGGTGTCGTTGAGCACGCCGGCGAAGGCGGCGGCGGTGATCTCGCCGACGCTGTGACCCGCGACCGCGTCGGGGGCGATGTCACCGAGTGCCGCGGCCGACAGCAGCCCGGCGGCCACCAGCAGCGGCTGGGCCACCGCGGTGTCGCGGATCGCGTCCGCGTCGGCCTGCGTCCCGTAGTGGACGAGGTCGAGTCCGATGGCGTCCGACCAGGCGGCCACACGGTCGGCGGCGCCGGGCAGTTCGAGCCAGGGGGTCAGGAAGCCGGGCGTCTGGGCGCCCTGGCCGGGAGCGACGAGTACGAGCACTCTCACACTCTCTCTTGGGGACGGCCACGGCCGCCCGTGGGGACAGGGACGAAGAACACGGAGGGGTTTTGTGGACCCCCGACAAAACATCAGGGCTGGGGATCTCCATCGGCCAGCCGCCCCAGGATCAGCGCGATCCTCAGCGTGAACGCGGATCGTACATCGGACGGCGACCATCCGGTGACGTCAGTCACACGTCGAAGCCGGTAGCGCACGGTGTTCGGGTGAACGAAGAGCATCCGGGCCGCGCCCTCCAGACTGCTCGCCTGCTCCAGATAAACACTCAGCGTCTCCAGCAGCGCGGAACCGGCCTCCTCCAGCGGTCTGTAGATCTCCTCTACCAACTGCTCGCGGGCGCCCGGATCGCCCGCGATGGCGCGCTCCGGCAGCAGATCGTCCGCCAGCACCGGGCGCGGGGCGTCCTGCCAGGCGAAACACGCCTTCAGCCCGGCCGCGGCGGCCTGCGCGGAGCGGGTCGCGGCGAGCAGGTCCGGCACGATCGGGCCGGCCACCACCGGCCCGGCCGCGTACGGCCCGATCAGCGACTTCGCCACCGCGAGCGGGTTGTCATTGCCGCCGGCGATCACCACCAGCCGGTTGCCGAGCACCCCGGTGAGCACCTGGAGCTTGGCGTGCCGGGCGGCCCGCCGGATGGCCTCCACGGTCAGCTCCGAGTCCCCGTCGGGCGCGGTGCCGAGCACCACGCACACGTGCTCGGGCGAGTTCCAGCCGAGCGCGGCCGCCCGCGACACGGCGCCCTCGTCCGCCTCGCCGGACAGGACGGCGTTGACGACCAGCGACTCCAGCCGGGCGTCCCAGGCGCCGCGTGCCTCGGCGGCCTGGGCGTACACCTGGGCGGTGGCGAAGGCGATCTCCCGCGCGTACACGAGCAGCGCCTCGCGCAGCACGGACTCGTCGCCCGGGGCCGCCACCTCGTCGATGGCGGACTCCATGACCTCGATGGTGGTGCGCACCATCTCCACGGTCTGGCGCAGGGTGATCGCCCGGGTCAGCTCGCGGGGCGCGGTGCCGAACACGTCGGTGGAGATGGCCTGCGGCGCGTCGGGGCGGCGGAACCACTCGGTGAAGGCCGCGATGCCGGCCTGGGCCACCAGCCCGATCCAGGAACGGTTCTCCGGGGGCATGGCCCGGTACCACGGCAGCGTCTCGTCCATCCGCGCGATGGCCTGCGCGGCCAGCGAGCCGGAGGACTTCTCCAGCCGTCTCAGGGTCGCGGTGTGCGGATGGGCGGGGCGCGCTGCGGCTTCTGCGGGACGGGATTCGGGTTCGGGCACGGGGACAAGACTGCCTTATCCGGACGCACGTACGTGCCGCCGGGTCCTGACCGGCCGGTACGGGACCCCGCGGACCCGCTCTCCGAGGCCCCGCGGACGCGCTCCCGAGGCCCCGCGGACCTGTGCCCGAGGCCCCGCGGACCCGTGCCCGAGGCCCCGCGGACCCGTGCCCGAGGGCTCCGCCGGGCCGCCCCCGCCGGGGGCCGGGACGCGTGCCGGGCGGGGCTACGGTGTCCTGGTGACCATGGACGTGCGCCGCGCGGCAGAGCGCTACCAGGGCGGTGAGCAGGCGGCCGGCATCACCACCCGGCACGCCTTCTCCTTCGGCCCGCACTACGACCCCGACAACCTCCGCTTCGGCGCGCTGATCGCCTGCAACGAGGAGCGGCTGGCCCCCGGCGCGGGCTTCGCCGAGCACCCGCACAGCCACACCGAGATCGTCACCTGGGTCGTCGAGGGCGAGCTGACGCACCGCGACTCGGCGGGCCACGAGACCGTGATCCGCCCCGGCGGCGTGCAGCACCTGAGCGCGGCCGCGGGCGTGCGCCACGTGGAGCGCAACGACGCCGCCGTCCCCCTCGTCTTCGTCCAGATGTGGCTGGCCCCGGTGCGCACCGGCGGCGAGCCCCGCTACACGGCCGTACCCGCCCTGCCCGACACGACGCCGTACGCCGTCCCCGAGGCCGCCGCCGCCCTCCACGTACGGCGCCCGGCGGCGGGGGAGCGGACCCGGCTGCCGTCCGCCGCGCACTGCTACGTCCACGTCGTACGCGGCGAAGTCCGCCTGAACGGCGAGCGGTTGGGCCCCGGCGACGCGGCGCGGATCACCGGCGCCGAGGATCTGACGGCGCAGGCCGTGACGGACGCGGAGCTGCTGGTGTGGGAGATGGCCGACAGGGCCTAACCGGCTAGGCGGCGCCGCGCAGCTCCGCCAGCACCCCGTCCGTGAAGGGCGGCCACGCCTCGACGGCCCAGGGGCCGAAGGCGCGGTCGGTCAGGGCGACGCAGGCCGCGCCCGCGTCGGGATCGGTCCACAGGAACGTGCCGGACTGGCCGAAGTGGCCGAACGTGCGGGGCGAGGACGACGTGCCCGTCCAGTGCGGGGACTTGCCGTCGCGGATCTCGAAGCCGAGGCCCCAGTCGTTGGGGTTCTGGTGGCCGTAGCCCGGCAGGACGCCCTTCGTGCCCGGGTACTGCACCGTCATCGCCTCGGCGACGGTGCGCGGGTCCAGCAGGCGCGGGGCCTGGAGCTCGGCGGCGAAGCGGAGCAGGTCGTCCACGGTGGAGACGCCGTCCTTGGCGGGGGAGCCGGCCAGCGTCGTCGCGGTCATGCCCAGCGGCTCCAGGACCGCCTGGCGCAGGTACTCCGGGAACGGGATGTCCGTCGCCTTCGCCACGTGGTCGCCGAGCTGCTCGAAACCGGCGTTGGAGTACAGCCGCCGCTCGCCGGGCGGGGCCGTCACCCGGTGCTCGTCGAAGGCCAGGCCCGAGGTGTGGGCCAGCAGGTGGCGCACGGTCGCGCCGGGCGGTCCGGCCGGCTCGTCCAGCTCGACCGCGCCCTCCTCGTAGGCCACCAGCACCGCGTAGGCCGCCAGCGGCTTGGTGACCGAGGCCAGCGGGAAGCGGTGCCCGGTCGGGCCGTGCACGCCGGCGACCGTGCCGTCGGCGCGGACCACGCCCGCCGCGGCGGTGGAAACCGGCCAGTTCTCGATCGACGCCAGGCTCTTCAACGACATGGCGCCGAGCCTATGCGCTCACAGCCACAGCTCCAGCAACGGGTCGGGCTTGGGCCGGAAGCCCAGGTCGGCGTAGAGCGGGGCGGCCTCGGCGGAGGCGGTGAGCTGCACCCGGTCCGCGCCCCGCTCGCGGAACCACTCCAGCAGCGCGTCCATGCCGGCGCGCGCGTACCCGCGCCGACGGGCGCCGGGGTCGGTGGCGACGCTGAAGACGTAGCCGACCGTGCCGAGCGGGTTGCCGGCCCGGCCGATGCGGTACTCCAGCGTCCCGGCCACCAGCGCGGCCAGCGTTCCCGGCCGCTCCGGCCAGTCCACGACGAACGCGGCGAAGCCGCCGTCCGGCTCGGCGAGCCGCGCCGCCAGCACCGGCAGGCAGCCGTCGTGCCAGTCGGTCGACCGGTCCGCCCCGGCCATCGAGTCGATCATCACCTGGCGCAGCCGCAGCACTTCCCCCGCGTCGGCGGCCCCGGCACGTCGTACAAGACTCATGCCCGCACGCTAGCCAGCGCGCTCCGCCCGCGTCCTCCCGTTTTCCGTCCGCCCCCGGCCCCCGCTTGCTTCGAGTGCGCTCCAAGGTCCTAGCGTGGGGACCATGACGGTGACGCAGAACACGGCCGTGGCCATCGAGGCCGAGGAAGACCCCGCCCGCTCCGACTTCTGCTCCGCCGAGCCCCCGCGGCCCCCGCGCCCCGACGGGCGGGACGCCTACACGATCAGCGAGGTGGTCGCCTTCACCGGGCTGACGGCGCACACGCTGCGCTGGTACGAGCGGATCGGCCTGATGCCGCACGTGGACCGTTCGCACACCGGCCAGCGCCGCTACACCAACCGCGACCTGGAGTGGCTCGATCTCGTCGGCAAGCTGCGCCTGACCGGCATGCCGGTCGCCGACATGGTGCGCTACGCCGAGCTGGTGCGCGGCGGCGAGGAGACCTACGGCGAGCGCTACGAGCTGCTGGCGGCCACCCGCCGGGACGTGCTGGAGCGGATGGCCCAGCTCAGGGACACGCTCGCGGTGCTGGACCGCAAGATCGGCTTCTACGCGGACGCCGGACACCGCCCGGCCTGATCCGAGCCTGATCCGAACGAGAGGCCCCGGCGCCGGGCGGCGGCGCGCTACAGCTCCGCCAGCAGCTCGGCCTTCTTCACCGAAAACTCGTCGTCCGTCACCAGCCCCGCCCGGTGCAGCTCGCCCAGGTGCCGGATGCGCTCGGCGATGTCGGCCGGATCGCGGCGGCCGGCCGCGACCGCGGCCACCGGCGCGGGCGCGGCGGCCCGCACCGCGGCCAGCACCGCCGCCGCGAACGGCAGCGACTCGTGCACCGGCCCGTAGCCGCGCCCGAACACCACCGCCGCCGGGTCCTGGTCCGGCCGCGCGGACGGGTCCGGCGCGGCGCCCGCCTCCCGCGGCAGCAGCCGCAGATGCCCCTCGAAGACCTCCGGCGAGCGCCACTCCACCCCGCCCAGATCGCCGACCGCGAAGCTCTGGTCGCCGGCCTTCCACTTCTCCGTCGACGCCCCCGTCCACGACCAGCGGAACCGCACCGCCGTGCCGTCGAAGGCCGCCCTGCCGTCGTACGCCTTGAACCCGAGCGGCGCCTCGGGCGCGGCCACCAGATGGCGGTCGGCCGGACCGGTCTCGGTCAGCCGGTCGCGCAGCTCCTCGGCGCGGCGCTCGGCGAGGCCGGCCCGCTCGGCGGGCAGCACCAGCCGGTAGGGGTCGCTGCCCTCCTTCAACTGCCCGTCGGCCGCGTCCATCAGCGGATCGGCGCCGGGCCGCGGCTCGGCGCGCAGGACCACGCTCCCGCGCCGGCCGCCGGTCACCGTCACGTCCGCGAGCGCGGCCAGCGGCACACGGCGCTCGCCGAGCGCCTGGAACAGCCTCGGTGTCCGTATCCCCCGTTCGTAGCGGATGAGCACGGAATCGGACGCGAACTCCCAGGCAGCATGAAATCCGGTCAGTACGTCACCCATGCGGCTCATCGTAGGGGGGCGCGGGCCGCTTCGTCCCTCCCGCGCGGACCGCACTTCCTGCTGTCTCTACGCGCGTCCCGCGGTCGTGCCGCCGGGCAGACCCGCCCGGCACGCGTCGTCGTCCCGGGCGCAGCGCACCGATCCGTACGCGCCCACGCCGATCTCGGCGAAGTTGGTGAGGCTGTCGGTGCCCGGGTCGAAGTAGCCGGCGTGCCCCTTGGCGCCGTGCGCGGACAGCACCCGCGCCCCGAACGCCCGGGAGACCGGATCGGCGCCGTGGCCGAAACCGCCCAGCTCCATATAGGGGACGTCGCGGATCCAGTCGGTGGCGTTGCGCATCGCCCACACCCGGGCGGAGGTGCCCAGCCGGGCGGCGGTCTGGGCGTGCATGCCGGGGCTGGCCGCGACCGCGATGTCGGCGACCCGCCCGGGCAGCGCGCGCGCCGCCAGGCCGCACACCACCGAGCCGTAGCTGTGGCAGAACAGGGCGACGGGCGCGGCGCCGGGCAGGGCGCGCAGCAGTGCGTTCAGCCGGACGGCGCCGTCCTCGGCGCGCATCGAGGTGGCCGCGTCGACGCCGATGCCGCTGGGCGCGGTGTAGTCGGCCCAGGCGATCACGGCGGTGCGGGCGCCGGGGCGCGCGGTGCGCTCGGCGGTGTAGAGCGACTTCGCCATGCCGTACGCCGCCGTGTAGGGGCGGTAGGTCTTGCGGAAGGTGAACAGGTCGGTGTCGACGCCGGGGACGACGACGGAGACGCGTTCGGCGCGGTCCAGGTCGCCGAAGACCTCGGCGACGCGGCCGGAGCCCTCGGGGTCGAAGGCGAGGATCTGCCGGCCGGGGTCGGTGAGCGCGGCGAAGTGGTGCTCGCGGCGCCCGGCGTCCTGCTGGCCGGCCGGGGTGAGCCGGCTGTCGTGGGTGCGCTTCAGCTCCGCCGCCCGGGCCTGGCCGAGGGCGACGCGGTTGGCTTCGTAGCGCAGCCGGACCGGGGCGCCGTTCATGTTGCCGACGGCCAGCGGGTAGCGGTGGGCGAGCCGGTCGCGGTCGTGCGCGGTGAGCGCGGCGAAGAAGCGGGCGACCGGGCCGGAGCCCGCGGCCGGGTCCGGCAGCCGGTGGCCGTGCAGGCTGCCGTGCTGCCAGGCGGAGAGGGAGGACTCGAGGGCGGTGGACCCGCGGTGGCCGCGCGCGGCGGTCCAGCCGGAGGTCGTCAGCATCACGAAGACGACGGCCAGCGCGAGCAGGGCGCGCCAGACACTGAGCGGTGGGGAGGCGTCGAAGGAAGTCACTGGGAGGACACACTAGGAGAACGGGACGGTCTCGCGTTAACCGAGTGACGGGGATCACGTTTCGCGTCGCGTGACGGGAATCTCAGTCCGTACGCCTGTTCAAGATCGCCCCTCTGTACGGCAGTTCGAGCGCCTCGCTCAGGCGTTCGCGTCCGCCGTGCCGCCGGTGCGCCAGTCGCCGGTCAGGGCCGGGCCGATCTGGTCCAGATGGGCGGCGGTGAGCGCGCGCATCGCGGCCAGGCTGAAGTCGTCGCCGGTGCACCACTGACGGCCCGTCACCCGCATCACGCCGGTGAAGACGGCGACGGCGAGGCGCGGCCGCGGGTCCGCGTCCACGTCCAGCCCCTCGCGCGCGGCGAGCACCCGGGCGATCTCCTCCTCGGTCGCCACCGAACGGCGCAGATACGCGGCGAGCAGCGCGGGAGTGGACTCGGTCACCCAGAACATCCGCAGGTACAGCTCCACCGGCACGACGCTCTCGACGGCGTCATTGATCGTGTCCCAGCTGTCCAGCACCGCCCGGCGCAGCGCCTCCAGCGGGGTCTCCTCGGGCGGGCGGGCGCGCAGCGCCTGGACGAAGTGCGCCTCCGCGATGTCCTGCACGGCGAAGGCGGCCTCCTCCTTGCCGGGGAAGTAGCGGAAGAAGGTGCGCTGCGAGACGCCGACGGCCTCGGCGACGTCGTCGACCGTCGTCCGCTCGTAGCCCTGGGTGGTGAACAGCTCCAGCGCGGCCCGCAGCAGTGCGTCGCGGGTGCGCTGCTTCTTGCGCTCGCGCAGTCCCGGCCCCGGCCCCGGCTGCGGCGCCGCCTCGGCGGTCCCCGCCGTCTCCGCCGTCTCCGCCGTCTCCATGGTCTTCTCCGTGCTTCCCGTGACCCTCTGGTCTCCCTGTTTCCCCTGTTCAGCGTAAAGGAGGGTGATGTGTCAGTTACCGACTTGTGAATCGGTTTGTCAGTTGTCAGTGACTGACACTAGCCTCCAATGTATGACTAGTCAGACCACCATCGACGCAACGGGGCAGGGGGGCGACGCGTCCGGGGACCCGTCGCAGCCCGCGGCGGCCGAGGGGATGCGCGGGCACCCCTGGCTCACCCTGATCACCGTCGCCGTAGGGGTCATGATGGTGGCCCTGGACGGCACCATCGTGGCCATCGCCAACCCGGCCATCGGCAAGGACCTCCACGCCAGCTGGGCGCAGCTCCAGTGGATCACCAACGCCTACTTCCTGGCGCTCGCCGTCTCCCTGATCACCGCGGGCAAGCTCGGCGACCGCTTCGGTCACCGGCAGACCTTCCTGATCGGCGTGACCGGCTTCGCCGCCGCCTCCGGCGCCATCGGCCTGTCCGACACCATCGGCATGGTCGTCACCTTCCGCGTCTTCCAGGGCCTGTTCGGCGCGCTGCTGATGCCGGCCGCGCTCGGCCTGCTGCGGGCCACCTTCCCGGCCGAGAAGCTGAACATGGCCATCGGCATCTGGGGCATGGTCATCGGCGCCTCCACCGCCGGCGGCCCGATCCTCGGCGGCGTCCTCGTCGAGCACGTCAACTGGCAGTCGGTGTTCTTCATCAACGTGCCGGTCGGCGCCCTCGCCCTGATCCTGGGCGCGCTGATCCTGCTCGACCACCGCGCGCGGAACGCCCCGCGCTCCTTCGACATCCCCGGCATCGTGCTGCTGTCCGGCGCGATGTTCTGCCTGGTGTGGGCGCTCATCAAGGCGCCGGCCTGGGGCTGGGGCGACGGCAAGACCTGGGCCTTCCTCGGCGCGGCCGTCCTCGCCTTCGCCGCCTTCGCCTTCTGGGAGACGCGGGTCAAGGAGCCGCTGATCCCGCTCGGTCTTTTCCGCTCCATCCCGCTGTCGGCGGGCGTGGTGCTGATGGTGCTGATGGCCATCGCGTTCATGGGCGGCCTGTTCTTCGTCACCTTCTACCTCCAGAACGTGCACGGGATGAGCCCGATCGACGCGGGCCTGCACCTGCTGCCGCTCACCGGCATGATGATCGTCGGCTCGCCGCTGGCGGGCGCGATGATCACCAAGGTGGGGCCGCGCATCCCGCTGGCCGGCGGCATGGCCTGCACCGCGATCGCCATGTACGGCATGTCCACGCTCGACACGGGCACCGGCAGCGCCGTCATGTCGCTCTGGTTCGCCCTGCTCGGACTCGGCCTCGCCCCGGTCATGGTCGGCGCCACCGAGGTCATCGTCGGCAACGCGCCGATGGAGCTGTCCGGCGTGGCCGGCGGTCTCCAGCAGGCCGCCATGCAGATCGGCGGCAGCCTCGGCACCGCCGTGCTCGGCGCCGTGATGGCCTCCAAGGTCGACAACGACCTGGCCGGCAACTGGAAGGACGCCGGTCTGCCGCCGCTCACCGAGGCCCAGGCGGGCCAGGCGTCCCAGGCGGTGCAGCAGGGCATCGCGCCGGTGACCAAGGAGATGCCGGCGCAGATCGCCGCGAAGGTCACCGCCGTCGCCCACGACACGTTCATCTCCGGCATGAGCCTCGCCTCGCTGGTCGCCGCCGGCGTCGCGGCCGTGGCCATCCTGGTGGCGCTGCTCACCAAGCGCGGCGCGAACGCGGAGGCGGGCGCGGGCGTCGGCCACATCTGACGCCCCGTCCGCGGCGGAAAGCCCTGTCCCGCGGCGGATAAGCCCCGCCCCGCGGCGGAAAAGTCCCGTCCGCGGCGGGAAAAGGGATTGACAGACCGAACGGGGGTACCCGCACCCCGAACCCCAAGAACGCCAACTCGACCCGGGGTTCGAGGAGTTGATGATGGCGGGCTTCGGACAGGGAACGCGCGGACACCCCCGTTCACGCGGCCGTATGTGGTCGCGGACCGGGCCGGACAGCGCGACGCTCGGGATCATCGGAACCATCTGCGCGATCGCCGGATTCTTCGTGCTGCCCATCATCCTGGGCCCGGTGGCGGTCGTCTGCGGCTGGCTGGCGATGGGCCGCAGCTGGGCGGGCGCGAACCGCTCGCTGCCGGCGCTGATCGCCGTCGTACTGGGCGCCATCGACACCCTCCTGGCCGTCATCGCACTGGCCGGAGCGGCGACCTGGGGCAACGGACTGCTCTGACCCAGGCGCCCCCGCGGCGCACCGGAAACGGGACCGGGCCCCCGCCTCTCCACGAGGCGGGGGCCCGGCCCGTGCCCGGGTCGGGCGGTCAGGGCCCTACGCGTCGCCGCCCGCCGTGCCCGGGTCGGCCGCCGCCACGTCCAGCAGCCGGTAGCGGTCGATCGCCTGCTTCAGCACCGAGCGGTCCACCTTCCCCTCGCGCGCCAGCTCGGTCAGCACGCCCACCACGATCGACGGCGCGTCGATGTGGAAGAACCGCCGGGCCGCGCCGCGGGTGTCGGCGAAGCCGAAGCCGTCCGCGCCCAGCGACTGGTAGGTGCCCGGCACCCACCGCGCGATCTGGTCCGGCACCGCGCGCATCCAGTCCGAGACGGCCACGAACGGCCCCTGCGCCCCGCTCAGCTTCCGCGTCACCCACGGCACCCGCTGCTCCTCCTCCGGGTGCAGCAGGTTGTGCTCCTCGCAGGCCACGGCCTCGCGCCGCAGCTCGTTCCAGGACGTCGCCGACCACACGTCGGCCTTCACGTTCCAGTCCGCGGCCAGCATCCGCTGCGCCTCCAGGGCCCACGGCACCGCCACGCCGGAGGCGATGATCTGCGCCGGCAGCTCGCCGGCCGAGCCGGCCGAGATGCGGTGCACGCCCTTGAGGATGCCCTCCACGTCCACGTCCGCCGGCTCGGCCGGCTGCTGGATCGGCTCGTTGTAGACGGTGAGGTAGTAGAAGACGTCCTCGCCGTGCGGGTGCTCCGCGTCGGCGCCGTACATCCGGCGCAGGCCGTCCTGCACGATGTGCGCGATCTCGTAGCCGTAGGCCGGGTCGTAGGCCACGCACCCCGGGTTGGTCGAGGCCAGCAGCTGCGAGTGGCCGTCGGCGTGCTGGAGGCCCTCACCGGTCAGGGTGGTACGGCCGGCGGTCGCGCCCAGGACGAAACCGCGCGCCAGCTGGTCGGCCATCTGCCAGAACTGGTCGCCGGTGCGCTGGAAACCGAACATCGAGTAGAAGACGTAGACCGGGATCAGCGGCTCGCCGTGGGTGGCGTAGGCCGAGCCGGCCGCGATCGCGGAGGCCGTGCAGCCCGCCTCCGAGATGCCGTCGTGCAGCAGCTGCCCGGTCGGCGACTCCTTGTACGCGAGCAGCAGATCGCGGTCCACGGACTCGTACTGCTGACCGAGCGGGTTGTAGATCTTCGCGCTCGGGAAGAACGAGTCCATGCCGAAGGTGCGGTACTCGTCCGGCGCGATCAGCACGAACCGCCGGCCCAGCTCCTTGTCCCGCATGAGGTCCTTCAGCAGCCGCACGAACGCCATGGTGGTGGCGATGGCCTGCTGACCGGAGCCCTTCTTCACGGACGCGTACGTCTTGTCCGCCGGCAGCGGCAGCGGCTTCGCCCGCACGACCCGGGTCGGGACGTAGCCGCCGAGCTGCCGGCGCATGTCGTGCATGTACTGGATCTCGTCGCTGTCGCGGCCCGGGTGGTAGTACGGCGGCGCGCCGGACTCCAGCTCCTGGTCGGAGATCGGCAGGTGCAGCCGGTCCCGGAAGCGCTTGAGGTCGTCGACCGTCAGCTTCTTCATCTGGTGCGTGGCGTTGCGGCCCTCGAAGTTGGGACCCAGCGTCCAGCCCTTGACCGTCTTGGCCAGGATGACGGTCGGCTGGCCCTTGTGCTCCTTGGCCGCCTTGAACGCCGCGTAGATCTTGCGGTGGTCGTGGCCGCCGCGGCCCAGGTGCAGGATCTGGTCGTCGCTCATGTTCTCGACCATCGCGCGCAGCCGCTGGTCGTCGCCGAAGAAGTGGTCGCGGATGTAGCCGCCCGACTCCGTGGCGTAGGTCTGGAACTGGCCGTCCGGGGTGGTGTTCATCCGGTTGACCAGCAGGCCGTCGCGGTCCTGTGCCAGCAGCGGGTCCCAGGTGCGGTCCCAGATGAGCTTGATCACGTTCCAGCCGGCGCCCCGGAAGACCGACTCCAGCTCCTGGATGATCTTGCCGTTGCCGCGCACCGGGCCGTCCAGGCGCTGGAGGTTGCAGTTGACCACGAAGGTCAGGTTGTCCAGGCCCTCGCGGGCGGCGATGGACAGCTGGCCGAGCGACTCGGGCTCGTCCATCTCGCCGTCGCCGAGGAACGCCCACACGTGCGAGCCGGAGGTGTCGGCCAGCTCGCGCGCCTGCATGTAGCGGTTCATCCGGGCCTGGTAGATCGCCCCGATCGGGCCGAGGCCCATGGAGACGGTGGGGAACTCCCAGAAGTCCGGCATCGACCGCGGGTGCGGGTAGCTGGACAGGCCGTAGGGCGCCTTGGACTTCTCCTGGCGGAAGCCGTCCAGGTGCCGCTCGGTGAGCCGGTCCAGCAGGTACGCGCGGGCGTAGATGCCCGGCGAGGCGTGCCCCTGGAAGAAGACCTGGTCACCGCCCCTGCCGTCGTCCTTGCCGCGGAAGAAGTGGTTGAAGCCGACGTCGTAGAGCGAGGCGGAGGAGGCGAAGGTGGCGATGTGGCCGCCGACGCCGATGCCGGGGCGCTGGGCGCGGGAGACCATCACCGCGGCGTTCCAGCGGGTGGCGTTGAGGATCTTGCGCTCGATCTCCTCGTTGCCCGGGAAGAACGGCTCGCTCTTGGTGGGGATGGTGTTGACGTAGTCCGTGGAGCGCATCTCCGGGACGGCCACGCGCCGCTCCCGGGCGCGCTCGATCAGCCGGAGCATGAGGTAGCGGGCCCGCTCCCGGCCGCGCTCGTCCACGGCGGCGTCGAGCGAGTCGAGCCACTCCCGGGTCTCCTCGGGATCGAAGTCAGGAACCTGACTCGGAAGGCCGCCAATGATGATCGGGTTTCGATCGGATCCGGAAGCCACGCTGTTCCTTACCTGTCAGAGGGCGACATTTCTGATTTTTGTGCGGGTCGGGGACGGTGTCAGGTCGTGATCCTGCGCCTGGACCATTCCCCATCGTGTACCTCGCGACAGGCAAAGTCATCTCTGCCGGAAGGAAGACGACGGGGAGAACGCGCGCCGGGGACCATCGGCCCTCGCGTCCTGGGTTGCCGACCGGGCGAAACGGACACAATGGTGTGGTGTACGTCACCGCGGGCCGGGATACGGTGTCAGGAGTTGCGGCGAGACAGTCGGGAACGTCACCGTTTCGGCGGTCCGAACCGCCGGGTACTTGCGCGATCCGGTCCGCCCGTGTGGACTACGGCCAACGCTTCGCGCACGCGCGAGGCCGAAGACCCAATCGCAACATGATCAGGAGGCACCCCGTGAGCGCGACCGCGGACCACGCGGAGGAGCGGACCAACCCGGCCGGCAGGCTGGGTTTCCAGCCCGGGCAGGTGGTCCAGGAGATCGGCTACGACGACGACGTCGACCAGGAGCTCCGCGAGTCCATCGAGGAAGTCACCGGCACCGAGCTCGTCGACGAGGACTACGACGACGTTGCCGACGCCGTGGTGCTGTGGTTCCGCGACGAGGACGGCGACCTGACGGACGCGCTGGTCGACACGCTGAGCTTCCTCGACGAGGGCGGAGTGATCCTGCTCCTGACGCCGAAGACCGGCCGGGACGGATACGTCGAGCCCAGTGACATCGGAGACGCGGCGACGACCGCCGGCCTCTCGCAGACCAAGAGCGTCAGCGTGGGCAAGGACTGGAACGGCACGCGGCTGCTGACCCCCAAGGCGGCCAAGTCCAAGAAGTAGTCCCGGGCGTCCGGCACGCCCGGAGTCCCGGCGGACGGGCCGCGCTGTCGGCCCGTCCGCCGGCCCGTGGTGATCGCTGCGTAGGGTGGTCCCACCCGAACAGCCTCACCGAAGGGGAGCAGGACGATGGCGATCCAGGCCGGCGACAAGGCGCCCGATTTCGAGCTCAAGGACAACCACGGCCGCACCGTACGGCTGTCCGACTTCCGCGGCGAGAAGAACGTCGTGCTGCTCTTCTACCCGTTCGCCTTCACCGGCGTGTGCACCGGCGAGCTGTGCGCCCTGCGCGACAACCTGCCGGCGTTCGTCAACGACGACACCCAGCTGCTCGCCGTCTCCAACGACTCCATCCACACCCTGCGCGTCTTCGCCGAGCAGGAGAGCCTGGAGTACCCGCTGCTGAGCGACTTCTGGCCGCACGGCGCGGTTTCGCGCGCCTACGGCGTCTTCGACGAGGACAAGGGCTGCGCGGTGCGCGGCACCTTCATCGTCGACAAGGAGGGCGTGGTGCGCTGGACGGTCGTCAACGACCTGCCCGACGCCCGCGACCTGAACGAGTACGTGAAGGCCCTCGACACCCTCTGAGCGGCGCTCTCCACGCGTTCGGCCGCACGGCCTGCCGGGTGCGGGAACCCGTCACTAGGATCGAGACGTTGATCCCCTATCCGACGCACGACGGGGCTCCCCGCCCCCGGACACCAATGGAGGACTCGTGGGAGTCAGCCTCAGCAAGGGCGGCAACGTATCACTGACGAAGGAGGCGCCGGGCCTGACCGCGGTCCTCGTCGGCCTGGGCTGGGACGCCCGCACGACCACCGGCACCGACTTCGACCTGGACGCCAGCGCCCTGCTGCTGAACACGGCGGGCAAGGTCGGCAGCGACCAGAACTTCGTCTTCTTCAACAACCTCAAGAGCCCCGACGGCTCGGTCGAGCACACCGGCGACAACCTCACCGGTGAGGGCGAGGGCGACGACGAGGTGGTCAAGGTGAACCTCGCCGGCGTCCCGGCCGACGTGGAGAAGATCGTCTTCCCGGTCTCGATCTACGACGCCGAGAACCGCCAGCAGTCCTTCGGCCAGGTGCGCAACGCCTACATCCGCGTGGTCAACCAGGACGGCGGCGCCGAGATCGCCCGCTACGACCTCTCGGAGGACGCCTCCACCGAGACGGCGATGGTCTTCGGCGAGCTGTACCGCAACGGCGCGGAGTGGAAGTTCCGCGCCATCGGCCAGGGCTACGCCTCGGGCCTGCGCGGCATCGCCCAGGACTTCGGCGTCAACGTCTGAGCCGTCCGTCCGCCGCTCGGCGACCACCTGAGCGGCCGTACGCCCGACCGTCCGGCGCCGCGCGTTTCGTGCGGCGCCGGACGCGCGGGAACACCAAGAGAAGCACCATCCCCGGGGAGGACCAGCATCATGGGCGTCACACTCGCCAAGGGGGGCAACGTCTCCCTGTCCAAGGCCGCACCCAACCTGACCAACGTCCTGGTCGGTCTGGGCTGGGACGCGCGCTCCACCACCGGAGCCCCCTTCGACCTCGACGCCAGCGCGCTGCTGTGCTCCGCCGGCAACCGGGTCATGGGCGACGAGTGGTTCGTCTTCTACAACCAGCTCACCAGCCCGGACGGCTCGGTCGAGCACACCGGCGACAACCTCACCGGTGAGGGCGAGGGCGACGACGAGTCGATCCTGGTGGACCTCGGCAAGGTGCCGCCGCAGTGCGAGAAGATCGTCTTCCCGGTCTCGATCCACATGGCCGACGAGCGCGGCCAGACCTTCGGACAGGTCTCCAACGCCTTCATCCGCGTCGTCAACCAGGCCGACGGCCAGGAGCTGGCCCGCTACGACCTGAGCGAGGACGCCTCCACCGAGACGGCCATGATCTTCGGCGAGCTCTACCGCTACCAGGGCGAATGGAAGTTCCGCGCGGTCGGACAGGGGTACGCGTCCGGACTTCGCGGCATCGCTCTAGACTTCGGAGTCAACGTTTCGTAAAAAGCCGGGTACGGCGACGGGGGAGAGACCCGTGCGCAGGCGACGGGGAGACCCGTACATACGGATTGGGTAGCCAGTGCTTCTGAAAACCTTCGGCTGGTCGTTCGCGATCACCGTACTCGGCTTGATCGCCGCGGTGTTCTACGGGGGATGGACCGCGTTCGGCGTGGTGGCGATCCTCGCCGTCCTGGAGATCTCGCTGTCGTTCGACAACGCGGTGGTCAACGCCGGGGTCCTGAAGAAGATGAACGCCTTCTGGCAGAAGATCTTCCTCACCGTCGGCGTGCTCATCGCCGTCTTCGGCATGCGTCTGGTCTTCCCCGTCGTCATCGTCGCCATCACCGCGAAGATGGGTCCCGTCGAGGCCGTCAACCTGGCCTTCAACGACAAGGACCGCTACCAGCAGCTGGTCACCGACGCCCATCCGGCGATCGCCGCCTTCGGCGGCATGTTCCTGCTGATGATCTTCCTCGACTTCATCTTCGAGGACCGGGACATCCAGTGGCTGCGCTGGATCGAGCGGCCGCTGGCCAAGCTCGGCAAGGTCGACATGCTGTCGGTCTGCATCGCCCTGATCGTCCTGCTGATCACCTCCTTCACCTTCGCCACCCACGCCCACCAGCACGGCGGCGCGCACGTCGACAAGGCGCAGACGGTCCTGATCGCCGGCATCGCCGGTCTGATCACGTACCTGGTCGTCGGCGGTCTGTCCGGCTTCTTCGAGGACCGCCTGGAGGAGCAGGAGGAGCGCGAGCACGAGGAGGAGGAAGCCGCCGCCCGCAGCGGCAAGGACCGCTCGGCCGTCAAGCTGGCCGGCCAGGCCGCCTTCTTCATGTTCCTCTACCTGGAGGTCCTGGACGCCTCCTTCTCCTTCGACGGCGTGATCGGCGCCTTCGCCATCACCAACGACATCGTGATGATGGCCCTCGGCCTCGGCATCGGCGCCATGTACGTCCGGTCCCTCACCGTCTACCTGGTCCGCCAGGGCACCCTGGACGACTACGTCTACCTGGAGCACGGCGCGCACTACGCCATCGGCGCGCTGGCCGTGATCCTCATGGTCACCATCCAGTACCAGATCAACGAGGTGATCACCGGCCTGGTCGGCGTCGTCCTCATCGCCTGGTCCTTCTGGTCCTCGGTGCGCCGCAACCGCGCGCTGGCGGCCGCGGAGGGCGCGGCGGGCGAGCACACCGAGGCCCACAGCCGGGTGTGACAGCCCACCCCGCTGGGGAACGCTTCGAGCGGGGCGGCCGACGAGGACGACGGCGAGCGGTGCGAACCGTGTCCTCGGGGCCGCCCCGCAGGCGTGTGCGCGGAGCGGGAGCGTGGTGAAGGCAGGGGAGGACGATGGGTTTCCTGGACGGTCTGCTGGGCGGACGCGCGGCCGAGTTCGACTCGGGCAGCGCCGCGTCCAACGCGATAGAGCTGACCAAACGGCACCATCAGGTGTCGCTGACCAAGCAGGGCGCGGCCACCGGCAACCTGCGCGTCAACCTGACCTGGCGGATGCGCACCTCCGACTTCGGCGGCGCCACCCGGCAGAGCCTGCTGCGCCACCCGTTCCGGGCGCTCAAGCCGCCGGAGGTGATGGGGCACAGCCAGTCCATGGTCAACGTCGACCTCGACCTCGGCTGCATGTACGAGCTGGCCGACGGCACCAAGGGCGTGGTGCAGCCGCTGGGCGGCTTCCTGGGCGACGTGAACGCACCGCCGTACGTCAAGCTGAGCGGCGACGACCGGTTCGGCTCCGGCTCCGGTGAGACGATGTACGTCAACCTCGACCACCGCGACGACATCAGACGGCTGCTGGTCTTCGTCTACATCTACGACCAGACGCCGGCCTTCGACCGTACCCACGCCGTCGTCACGCTCTACCCGAGCAACGGCCCCCGCATCGAGATCGGCCTCGACGAGCGCCAGCCCCAGGCCCGCTCCTGCGCGGTCGTGATGATCGAGAACCTCAAGGGCGAACTGACGGTGCGCCGCGAGGTCAAGTTCGTCTACGGCTTCCAGTCCGAACTGGACCGCCTCTACGGCTGGGGCCTCCAATGGGGCAGAGGCTACAAGAACGCCGACCGGTGACATGTCGTAGCTGCGGGCAGTCGTGCCGCTGGGGCGGCACGGGTGGGCGCAGCGGCACCCGCACAGCGCGGCCGCGTCCCCCTGCCCCAGCCGCCCGTTACCGTCCGGCGAACTGCGGCCCCTGCGGCGGCAGCCGGAACTCGGGGTCGTACCCCGCCTGCGGATACCCGTACCCGGGCCCCGCCGTCGCCGGCACCGCCGCGGTCACCGCGGCGGCCGGAGCGACCCCCACCGCCTGCGGATACCCGTACGTGGGCGCCTCCGGCGGCAACGGCTGAGCGCCCCCCGCCCCGGCCCCCGCACCGGAGGAGTCCTCCTCGGCCTCCTCCGACTCGTCCACGGATATCCCGAAGTCGGTGGCCAGCCCCTTCAGCCCGTTGGAATAGCCCTCGCCCAGCGCCCGGAACTTCCACCCCTCCCCGCGCCGGTACAGCTCCCCGCAGATCAGCGCGGTCTCCCGCCCCGTCTCCGGCTTGATGTCGAAGCGGGCCAGCGGCTCCCCGTCCGGCGCGGCGGCGTCGTACAGCAGGATGCTCATCGCCCGCACCCGGTCGAAGGCGGCCCCGTCCGCCGAGGCGACCAGCAGGATGCGCCCGACCGCGGACTCGACCCCGGACAGCTCGGCCTGGACGGTGTCCGTCAGCCCGTCCGCGCCCCGCCGCTTGCCCAGCCGCCACACCTTCCCGGACGGATGCCGGGGCTGGTTGTAGAAGACGAAGTCCTCGTCGGAGCGCACGCGGCCGTCCGGCCCGAGGAGCAGCGCCGAGGCGTCGACGTCCGGCGTCCCCTGTCCCGCGGTCCACCGCACCACCGCCCGTACCGTGGTGGCGTCCAGCGGGATGTTCGACCCCTTCGACATGGCGTGCGTCATACCGTCATCCTGCCTTCTCGGTCCTGCGCACGACAACGCGGGTCGCGCGGCGGACATCTCGATGTGCGCCCCCGTTACCAGAAATTCACGCCCACCGGGAACTGAACTCCTGATTCGTACGTACTATTACCGGCCACCTTTTCTCACTTTGCCGGCACTACGGGGGAGCTATATGCGGCATTTCGGGCACCTCGCTCCTGAGGTGCGGCAGCGCCTCTTCCACCAGGAGCCCCGCGAGTTCACGGCCGACTCCCCGGCCCGGCTGCTCGCCGCGGCCCTGGGCGCCACCCTCTACAGCCCGGCCACCCGTCCGCGCCTGGCCGACGACATCCGCAAGCAGGCCGCCCAGGGCGTCGTCTCGATGGTGCTGTGCCTGGAGGACTCCATCGACGACGCCGACGTGGAGCACGGCGAGGAGAACCTCGTGCGCCACTTCGCCGACCTCGCCGCCCGGCCCGGCGCCCCCCTCCCGCTGCTGTTCATCCGGGTCCGCGCCCCCGGCCAGATCCCCGACCTGGTGCGCCGGCTCGGCCCGTCCGCGCGGCTGCTGTCCGGCTTCGTGCTGCCCAAGTTCACCGGCGACCGCGGCCTGCCGTTCCTGGAGGCCCTGGAGAGCGCCGAGAGCGCCGGCGGCCGCCGCCTGTTCGCCATGCCGGTGCTGGAGTCGCCCGAGCTGCTGTACCGGGAGTCGCGGGTGGAGACCCTGGAGGGGATCTTCCGCGCGGTCGACAAGCACCGCGACCGGGTGCTCGCGCTGCGCCTCGGCGTGACCGACTTCTGCTCCTCCTACGGCCTGCGCCGGGCCCCCGACATGACGGCCTACGACGTCCAGGTCGTCGCCTCCGTGATCGCCGACGTGGTGAACATGCTGGGCCGCGCCGACGGCACCGGATTCACGGTCACCGGCCCGGTATGGGAGTACTTCCGGGCACCGGAGCGCATGTTCAAGCCGCAGTTGCGGCAAAGCCCCTTCCTGGAAGTGCAGGCGGTCGAACTGCGCGAGAGACTGATCGAACACGCGATGGACGGGCTGCTGCGGGAGATCTCCCTGGACCAGGCGAACGGACTGCTGGGCAAGACCTGCATCCACCCCTCCCACGTCCTGCCGGTGCACGCGCTGTCCGTGGTCAGCCACGAGGAGTACAGCGACGCGGCGGACATCCTGCGCCCCGAGCGCGGCGGCGGGGGCGTCATGAGGTCGGCGTACACGAACAAGATGAACGAGGTGAAGCCGCACCGCGCCTGGGCCGAGCGCACCCTGCTGCGCGCCGAGGCGTTCGGCGTCGCCCGCGCGGACGTCGGCTTCGTGGACCTGCTCGCCGCCGGGATACCCGGCTGACCCGCACCGTGCCCACCGCACCGCGCACCGCGGCACCGTGCCCACCCACCACAAGGAACGCATGAACAAGGCAGTGAACGACGGGGTCTGGTCCGGCGCCTGGGTCGCCGAGCGGCTCGGCGTCGAACTCGTGGGCGGCCCGGAGCTGACCGGTCTGCTGGGGCTCGCGCTGCGCCGCAACCCCAAGCGGGCCCATCTGCTCGTCTCCCACGTGCTCGGCAAGCACGTGCCGCAGTCGCCCGCGGTGGTCCACGGCCACGGCCTGGAGCTGGGCCGCCGGGTGCGGGAGCTGCTGGGCGAGCGGGAGTCCGCCCGCGCGGTCGTCCTCGGCTACGCGGAGACCGCCACCGGCCTCGGCCACTCGGTCGCCGACGGCCTGGGCACGGCGCCCTGCCTGCACTCCACCCGCCGCCCGGTGGCCGGCGTCGCCCCGGCGGGCGGCTTCGAGGAGTCCCACTCGCACGCCACCTCCCACCTGCTGCTGCCCGAGGACCCGGCGCTGCTGGCCGGGGACGGCCCGCTGGTGCTGGTGGACGACGAGTTCTCCACCGGCAACACCGTCCTCAACACCATCCGCGACCTGCACGCCCGCCACCCGCGCGAGCGGTACGTCGTGGTCGCCCTGGTCGACACGCGCTCCCCGGCCGACACCGCCCGCCTGGACGCCTTCGCCGAGCGGATCGGCGCCCGCATCGACCTGATCGCCACCGCCTCCGGCGCCGTCCGCCTGCCCGACGACGTCCTGCGCAGGGGCCAGGAACTGGTCGCCCGGCACGAGCAGCCCCCCGCCCCCGAACCCGCCCCGTCCGGCACGGTCACCCGCGTCCCGCTCGACTGGCCCGCGGGCCTGCCCGACGGCGGCCGGCACGGCTTCACGCCCGCCCACCGGCAGCGGCTGGAGCGCGCGCTGCCCGCCCTGGCCGGCCGCCTGGCCGAGGCGCTGCCCGCCGGCGCCCGGCGGATCCTGGTGCTCGGCTCCGAGGAGCTGATGTACGCGCCGCTTCGGCTGGCCGAGGCGCTGGAGCGCACCACCGGCGCCGAGGTGCGCTTCTCCACCACCACCCGCTCGCCCGTGCTCGCCGTGGACGACCCCGGCTACGCCATCCGCACCCGGCTGGTCTTCCCCGCGCACGACGACCCGGCCGACGGCCCCGGCGAGCGCTACGCCTACAACGTGGCCGGCGCCGGCTTCGACGCGGTCGTCGCCGTCGTCGACTCGGTCGCCGACACCCCCGCGCTGCACGCGCCCGGGGGACTGCTCGCCCGGCTCGCCGCGCACACCCCGCACGTCCTGCTCGCGGTCGTGCCCTCCTACGCACCCGCCCGCACCCTGGAGAGACCTCCCATGCTGCCCGAGCCCCTGCGCGGCCCCGCCTTCTCCTCGTACGCGCCCGAGGAGGTCGGCTGGCTGCTCCAGGACCTCTCGGACGTCACGCTGGAGGCGCCCACGGAGGAGCGCGAGGAGGCGATCCAGAGCGGCGGCGCGCACTACGCCGAGTCGCTGCCGGTGGAGTACCAGCCCAGCGAGCAGTACCAGGAGCTGTTCCACGCCGCGCTGGAGACCTCCGCCGCCCGGCTCGCCCGCGCGGTCGGCACGGTCACCGAACTCGTCCTCGCCGAGCGCTCGCGGCGCCCCGTCCTGGTCTCGCTGGCCCGCGCCGGCACCCCCGTGGGCGTGCTGATGCGCCGCTGGGCCGCCTTCCGGCACGGCCTCGACCTGCCGCACTACGCCGTCTCCATCGTGCGCGGCCGGGGCATCGACGCCAACGCGCTGCGCTGGCTGGCCGCCCACCACGACCCCGCCGACGTCGTCTTCGTCGACGGCTGGACCGGCAAGGGCGCCATCACCCGCGAACTGGCCGAGGCCATCGAGAAGTTCGAGGCCGAGGGCGGCGCCCACGGGTTCGACCCGGAGATCGCGGTGCTGGCCGACCCGGGCGCGTGCGTGCGGACCTACGGCACCCGGGAGGACTTCCTCATACCCTCCGCCTGCCTCAACTCCACCGTCTCCGGGCTGATCTCGCGCACCGTGCTGCGCGCCGACCTGGTCGGCCCGGACGACTTCCACGGCGCGAAGTTCTACCGCGAACTGGCCGGCGCCGACGTATCGAACGCCTTCCTGGACGCCGTCTCGGCCCGCTTCCCGGAGAGCACCGACGCCGTGGGCGCCGCCGTCGAGGACCTGCTCGCGGGCGACCGCGCGCCCACCTGGGCGGGCTGGGCGGCCGTCGAGCGGATCAGCGAGGAGTACGGCATCCACGACGTGAACCTGGTCAAGCCCGGCGTCGGCGAGACCACACGGGTGCTGCTGCGCCGGGTGCCGTGGCGGATCCTCGCCCGCACCGGGGCCGGCGCCGACCTCGACCACGTGCGCCTGCTCGCCGAGCAGCGCGGGGTGCCCGTGACCGAGGTGGCCGACCTGCCGTACACCTGCGTGGGCCTGATCCACCCCCGCTACACGCGCGGGGCGACCGGCGCCGACGGCCGGGCGGTGAACGCGTGATGCCGGTGCTGGTGGCCAGTGATCTCGACCGTACGCTCATCTACTCGGCCGCGGCCCTCGCGCTGACCATGCCGGACGCCCGCGCGCCCCGGCTGCTGTGCGTGGAGGTGCACGAGAGCCGGCCGCTGTCCTACCTGACGGAGACCGCGGCCCGGCTGCTGTGCGACCTCGGCGACGAGGCGGTGTTCGTGCCCACCACGACCCGCACCCGCAAGCAGTACCTGCGCATCAACCTGCCGGGCCCGCAGCCGGCGTACGCGATCTGCGCCAACGGCGGCCACCTGCTGGTGGACGGGGTGTCGGACGCCGACTGGCACCGCAGGGTGACCGAACGGCTGGCGGGGGAGTGCGCGCCGCTGGCGGAGGTGCGCGAGCATCTGCTGCGCACCGCCGACCCGGTGTGGGTGCGCAAGCAGCGCGTCGCCGAGGACCTGTTCGCCTATCTCGTCGTGGAGCGCGAACTGCTGCCCGAGGAGTGGGTGAAGGAGCTGGCCGCGTGGGCGGAGGGGCGCGGCTGGACGGTCTCGCTCCAGGGCCGCAAGATCTACGCCGTGCCCAAGCCGCTCACCAAGAGCGCCGCCGTGCGCGAGGTGGCCCGCCGCACCGGCGCGGACCTCGTGCTGGGGGCGGGGGACTCGCTGCTGGACGCGGATCTGCTGCTCGCCGTGGACCGCGGCTGGCGCCCGGGCCACGGCGAACTGGCCGAGACGGACTGGTCGGCGCCCGGCATCACGGCGCTGCCCGAACGCGGGGTGCTGGCCGGGGAACGGATCGTGCGGGAGTTCCTGAGAACGGCCCGGGCGCCGCGCTAGGGTCCGTCGTCCGGATCAGCCGCAGCAGCCGCCACCGCAGCAGCCGCCCCCTCCGCCGCCGCCGGCGGGCCGGGGCGCGGAGGCGCTCGACGAGCCGCCCACCGCGACCGTGGACAGCAGTTTGACCGTGTCGTCGTGGCCGGCGGGGCAGCTCGCCGGAGCGGCGGACTCCGCCATCGGACGGCTCAGTTCGAAGGTGTCGCCGCAGCTCCGGCAGCGGTACTCGTAGCGAGGCATACGCCCAGATTAACGGGCCCGACCAGACCGACGGAGCTCTGCGTTTCCTGTGTGTTCGTTTCTGTCCCGTTCTCATGCGGAGAAATTGAAAAGACGGCTGATAATTTTGTATGGCCGCGAGAGCCGTGAGACGGCTGGGAGTGAGGGAGCGGGCGGCCGCGTTCGCGGTGGCTGTGTCGACCGACGCGAGCAACATGGAGTGCGGAGGGAGACGCAGTCGTGACCGAGGCAGGGCAGGGGGAGGACCTTCCGGAGGAAGGCGGCCGGCCCCGTGAGCGCCGCGCCGAGCCGAGGCGTTCGCCGGACGGGCGACCGCCGCGCGCCGACGAGACGATGCAGCTGAACGTGGACGCCCTGCGGGGACGGGACAAGCCGGGCGCGCCGCGCCCCGACGGCGTCCCGCCCCGGCCGGACGAGACCATGGCGCTGCGGGTCGACGCCCTGCGCGAGCAGCAGCGCGGCACACCGCCCCGCCCGAAGGCCGAACGCCCCGACGACGGACGCGGCGACGACGGACGCCCCGACGACGGACGCCCGCACCGTGAACCACCGGGCGGCGGACAACCCGAACCCGAACAACCCGAACAACCAGAACAACCCGAACGCGAACGGCCGGAACAGCCCGAACGCGAACAACGGGTCCCCAAGCAGCCGCAGCCGCACGAGACCATGCAGTTGCGCGTCTTCCGCCCCAAACCCGCCGCCGGCCCGCGGGGCCAGCGCGCCGACCGCCGCAAGGCGCAGAAGAAGCAGCGCCGCCGCGGCCTCACCCGGCCCGCGGCCCTCGCCGCCCCGCTCACCCGCCGCCTCGCCCCGCTCACCCGCCGCCTGGCACCCCTCCTCGCCGTGCTCGCGCCGTACGCGCGCAAGCTGAAACCCGTCTACCCCCGTCGCGGCCGTTCAGGCTGGCGACGCTGGATGCCGTCCTGGCGGCAGTGGGTGGGCCTGGTCTTCTCCGGCCTCGGCCTCACCAGCCTGCTGCTGGTGGTCGCCTACGCCGCCACCGACATACCGGACAACCTCAACAGCTACGCCACCCAGCAGGACAACGTCTACTTCTGGTCCGACGGCACCCCGATGGCCCGCACCGGCTGGGTGCAGCGCCAGGCGATGCCGCTGAAGGACATACCCGAGGACGTGCGCTGGGCGGTGCTCGCCGCCGAGAACGAGAGCTTCTACAGCGACCCCGGCATCTCCTTCAAGGGCATCAGCCGCGCCCTGTGGCGCACCGTCGGCGAGGGCGACACCGAGGGCGGCTCGACCATCACCCAGCAGTACGTCAAGAACGTCTACCTGAGCCAGAACCAGACGGTGAGCCGCAAGTTCACCGAGGCGATGATCGCCCTCAAGCTCGACAACAAAATGAGCAAGGACAAGATCCTGGAGGGCTATCTGAACACCAGCTGGTTCGGCCGCGGCACCTACGGCATCCAGCGCGCCGCCCAGGCCTACTACGGCAAGGACGTCAGCCAGCTCAACGTCAGCCAGGCCGCCTTCCTCGCCTCCCTGCTCAAGGGCGCCGGCCTGTACGACCCGACGCTGAACCCGAAGAACCACGCCCGCGCCGTGGAGCGCTGGAACTGGATCCTCGACCGCATGGTCAAGATCGGCAAACTGTCGCCGGACCAGCGCGCCCAGTACAAGACGTTCCCCGAGCCGCTCAAGAGCAACCCGCTCGCCGACACCGGCCGGCAGAGCGACTACCTGGTCGAACTGGCCACCCAGTACGCCAAGAAGTCCGCGCACATCTCCGACAAGGACTTCGACCTCGGCGGCTACCAGATCTACACGACCTTCGACCGCAAGCGGGAGGACGCGCTCACCGACGTCGTCACCAAGGCCCGCAAGAAGGCCAAGGAGAGCGACCCGGCGGCCGCGAAGACCGCCCACTACGGCGCCGCCTCGGTGGCCACCGACGGCCGGATCGTCGCCGTCTACGGCGGCCCCGACCACCGTACGCAGGGCTACAACGAGTCCAACTCCTCGACCGTCCCGGCCGGTTCGGCCTTCCAGCCGTTCGTGTACGCGGCCGGCCTCCAGAACGGCGCCGTCAAGCGGCGCGACGCGCCCCGCGAGCCGATCACCCCGGACAGCGTCTACGACGGCGACGACGCGGTGCCCGTCACCACCCCCGAGGGGCCCTACTGGGACCGCAGCGGGCGCAAGGTGGCCGCGCACAACGACGGCAAGAAGTCCTACGGGCGCATCACCCTGCGCGAGGCGCTCGCCCGGTCGGTCAACACCCCGTTCATGCAACTGGGCATGGACACCGGCCTCGACAAGGTGAAGCAGACCGCCGTGGCGGCCGGACTGCTGCCCTCCAGCATGGGCCCGCAGGTGCCCGACCTGTCGCTGGGCAGCTCCACCCCGAGCGCGATCCGGATGGCCGGCGGCTACGCGACCTTCGCCGACGCGGGGATGAGCACCGAGCCGTTCTCGGTGGCCCGGGTCACCCGCAACGGCGCCAAGGTGCCGCTGGACCGCCCGGCCGCCCGGCGCGCGGTCGGCGCCGCCGTCGCTCAGCAGGTCGACGACGCGCTCGGCGACGCCTTCCGCACCGCCCACCCCGCCGACGCGCCCGCGGGCGCCAAGGTGACGGGCAAGGCCGGGACCACCGACAAGGACACCGCGGCGTGGTACGTGGGCACCGCGCAGTCGGTGTCCACGGCGGTCGTCGTCTACCGCATGGATCTGGCCAAGAGTCTGGAACCCCTGCCCTTGAAGGGGCTCGCGGGAACATCCGCGGACAGTGTTCCGTACTCCATATGGGCCGGTGCGATGGCACCGCTCGGCTGACCCCGGCGGCCCGCCCGCACCGCACCCGCCCGAAGTCCCCTCGTGAATCGAGCCGCCCATGAAGTCCTCACCCGGCCGCCGCCGGAAGGCGCCCGCACGCCGCCGCCCCACCCGCACGCACTTCGTGACCCTGGCGGCCCTGCTGGTCGTGGCCTCCGTGGTGGCGGGCTACCTGGCGCTGACCCGGCCCGACTCGACCGCGCCGACCGCGTCGGCCGGCGACAAGGGCGGCGGCGCGACCCCTTCGGCCACGGGGACCAAGGAGCCGGCGTGGGACGGGAAGACGAAGGTGCTCGGCGACGGCTCCACCTCCTACACCGGGCCGCAGAAGGGCGAGTTGAAGCCCGTACCGCTCAAGCCGGGTGAGAAGCCCCCGCAGTTCGTGGTGTTCTCCTGGGACGGCGCCCTGGAGGGCAGCGACCACCTGTTCTCGCACTACCGGGAGCTGGCCAAGGAGTACAACGCCCACATGACCTTCTTCCTCACGGGCATCTACCTGCTGCCCAAAGACAAGAAGACCCAGTACCACCCGCCGATGCACAACCCGGGCGACGCCGCCATCGACTACGCCACCGACGAGCACATCCGCGACACCCTCGAACAGCTCCGCCTCGCCTACGACCAGGGCAACGAGATCGGCACCCACTTCAACGGCCACTTCTGCGGCGCCAAGGGCGGCGGCGACTGGAGCGTGGAGGAGTGGAAGAGCGAGATCGACCAGTTCTACTCGTTCGTGGAGAACTGGAAGACCAACACCGGCTTCAAGGACATCGCGCCGCTGCCCTTCGACTTCAAGAAGGAGGTCACCGGCGGCCGCGCGCCCTGCCTGGAGGGCCAGCCCAACCTGCTGAAGGCCATCAAGAGCTACGGCTGGCGCTACGACGCCTCCTCACCCGGCGACTTCCAGATCTGGCCCGCCAAGAAGAACGGCGTGTGGGACTTCCCGCTGGAGATGCTGCCGTACGAGAACGGCAAGTACCAGGGCCTGTCCATGGACTTCAACTTCCTCTACAACCAGTCCGACGGCGAGACCAAGGGCGACCCCGCGAAGTACCCGCTGTGGCAGCAGCAGACCGTCGACTCCTACATGTCCGGCTTCAACCGCGCCTACTACGGCAGCCGCGCCCCGCTGTTCATCGGCAACCACTTCGAGGACTGGAACGGCGGCATCTACATGAAGTCCATCGACCAGGTCATCAAGAACGTCTGCACCAAGAAGGGCGTCAAGTGCGTGTCCTTCAAGGAGCTGGCGGACTGGATGGACGTACAGAAACCGGAGACGCTGCGGGCCCTGCGAGGTCTGGACCCGGCGCAGTCCCCGGACTGGTCCTCGGTCGTCAAGTGACGCCTGTAACCGCTTGGTTCCACTTGTGTGCACCCTCTTCACAACCGCCTCCGCAGTCGTGCGAAGATGCGACTTCCCGGTAGCAGTACCGGCGTAGAGGGGAACATCATTGAAGTCGAGAAAACTGAGCCGTAAGCGGCGGCGCACCGCCATAGTCACGGCCGCCGCAGCCTCGGTGGTCGCCGGCGTGGCCCTGGTGCCCAACTGGAGCGCGGGCGCGGCGGTCACCGACGACCCGACGGTGGACGCGGCGACCAAGGCCACCTTCCAGAAGCTGGCCGACGCGGTCTTCACCGACCGCACCCAGGCCCTGGTGGACGACAAGAGCGGCAAGCAGGGGAAGAAGGGGCACCACGATCGGCTGTCCGCGCGCTTCTCCGGCAAGGTCCGCGTCTCCGGCACGCAGTCCCGCTACGAGGACTCCGCGCTGACCCAGCTGCGCGGCCGCAAGGACCGCCTGGAGCAGCTGGGCGAGAAGTACAGCGCGGGCGCCACCACCGTCACGCTGGACGCCACGCAGGTCAAGGGCCACGACGCCAAGGTCGCCGTCACCGAGAGCACGACGCTGACCTACGAGAAGGTCAAGGGCACCGAGCCCAAGACCACCGGCTTCCAGGCCCACCACGAGCTGACGTTCAAGGCCGACAAGCACGGCGACTGGCAGCTCACCGGCATCCGCGACACGGACGACGGCGTCGCCGTCAACCAGGTCGCCACGCCCGCGCCGGCCGTCGCGGCCACCGCCGACGACGACAACCCGCCGGACGCGCCCCGCGCGTCGACCGCGAAGAACGCGCCGGCCAACAAGAAGAACCTCACTTCGGGCACGTACGACTACAAGGCCATGGCCGCGTACGCGCAGAAGTACTGGAGCAAGTACAACCCCGACTACCCCGACTACAACGGGCAGGGGGCCGGCGGCGACTGCACCAACTTCGTCAGCCAGTCCCTGAAGGCCGGCGGCTGGAAGCACGTCCCGGGCTACACGTACGACTTCCACAAGTGGTTCGGCACCGCCGACATCCAGTCGGACTCGTTCGTCGGCGTCAACGAGTTCTCCTGGTTCGCGCTGTCCTCCAAGCGCGTCACCAGCCTGCCCTACGTCTACCAGCTGGACGTCGGCGACGTGCTCCAGATGGACTTCAACCGGGACGGGTCCAAGGACCACTCGATGATCGTCACCTACCGCAGCCCGCAGGGCGTGCCGTACGTGTCGTACCACTCCACCAACACCTACAACCGTTCGGTGGCGAGCCTCATCGCGTCCTACCCGACGGCGAACTACTACGCCTACCGCACCTGATCAGGCGTTCCCCCCGGGGCGGGGGCCGGGTCTCAGTGACCGGCTCCCCGCTCCTCGCGGATCCGCGCCACCACCCGGGCCACGGCCGAGCGGACCGCCTCGGTCTCGGTCAGGAAGTGCCAGTAGTCCGGGTGGCGGCCCGTGAGCCCCTCGACCGCCCGCTCCAGCCGGGCCACCGCCTCGTCCAGCGGGCGGGCGTGCCGCGGATCCGGCGTCGTACGGCCCGTCATGGCCAGCCGCTGGGCGTCCCGGATCGCGAACCGGGTCTTCTCGATCTCCCCCTGCGGGTCCTTCTGCACCGCGTTCAGCCGCGCCAGCCGGTCCCCGGCGGCCGACACCGCCTCGTCGGTGGTGTTCAGCAGCGCCCGCGCGGTCGCCAGCAGCGCCGTCGCGTCCGGCCAGCGCTGCGCGTCCCGCGCCGCCCGCGCGTCCTTCAGCTTCAGCTCGGCCTGGCGCACGGTGTCCGCGGCCTGCCGCGGCACCTCCTGGAGGTCCTGCCAGCAGGCGGCCGTGAAGCGGCGGCGCAGTTCGCTCAGCACCGGCTCCACCTGGCCGGCCCGGGTGGTCAGCGCCTGCGCCCGGGTGCGCAGCGACACCAGCCGGTGGTCGATCTCCGCGGCCCGCTCCGGCAGGCGCCCGGCCTCGGCGGCGATGGCCGCCGCCTCCCGCGCCACCCGCTCGGCCCGCTCCAGCGTCGGCTGCGCCCCGTGCTGTCCCGCGCCCTGGTTCAGCTTCGTCAGCTCCGGGGAGAGCGCGGCGAGCCGGGCGGCCAGGTCGTCGGCGGCCAGGCCCGAGGCGCGTACGGCGTCCAGGGCGTTGCTCGCGGCCAGCAGCGCCTGCCGGGCGCGCTCCACGGCCGGCGCGAGGCGGGCCAGCTGGGTCTCGGCCTTGCCGAGCAGCGGCTCCAGACCGGCGGCGAAACGATCCAGCTCCCGTTTGACATTGGCCAGTTCGTCCTTGGCGGCGACCAGGTCGGTGCGCGCCCGGGCGGCGGCGGACGCCTCCAGGTCGTCCCGGTCCAGGTCCTGCGCGTCCACGGCCGTGATGTAGCGCCCGCTCGCCTCGTCCACCCGCCGGCCCAGCGCCTCGAAGTCGGCGACCGCGCGCCGGGCGGCGGGCGAGTCGTCGACGGCCGTGATGGTCTCCACCGAGATCCGCAGATCGCGCTGGGCGGTGTCCAGTTCGTAGAAGGCGGCGGCCGCCGCGTCCTTCGCCGCCTGCGCCTCGGCCCGCTGGCTGTCGGCCCGGCCGCCGAACCAGCGGCGGGTGCCGCCTCCGGCGAAGGCGGCGGGCAGCGCGAGCGCGGCGAGCAGCGGCAGGGCGAGCAGGGTGAGCGCGTCACGCGCGGCGGCGGACGGCGCGGGGGCCGGGCGGGGCGGGCCGGGGCGCGCGGACGTCCGGGGCCGCCGATCCGGCGCGTGCGGCCGCCGAGGTGTCGCCGGTGTCGCCCGTGCCGCCGGTGTGGCCGTCACATCACTCTCCCGTGGTCCGCCCTGCGTGCTGTTCATTCTCCCACCTGTACCGGACGAACACACGGGCCGATCAGTTCGCCGTACGGCCGGGCGGCATGGCCTGGGGCACACCGGCCCATCGGGGGCCGCCCGGCGCGGAGTTGACCGGCGCGCGGTGGGCCGGCGATGCGCGGCGGCGCGGGGTACGACGGCCGGGTACGGCGAAGGCCCAGGTTCCCGGTTCGGTACCGGTGGCCTGGGCCTGTTCGCACGGTGCGGCGCGTGGGCCGCGGTCGGTGGGCGCGGACGGTTTCGAACCGCCGACATCCTGCTTGTAAGGCAGGCGCTCTACCCCTGAGCTACGCACCCGGGACGAGTGGACAGCCTACCTTGCCGGGGGGAGTGTCCCGCAAACCCGTGGCCCGCCCTTCCGCGTCGAAGACCACCTCGCGCACCGCGACCACGGCGGCCCGCTCGATCGGCCCGTGGACGTGCGGGAACAGCGTGCCGGCGGGCGCGCCGGGCGGCGGCACGGGGTCGGGCGCCGCCCACTCCAGCGGGGCGGTGAGCCGCCGTTCGTCGATCGCCAGCGCCAGCAGCGGCCGGGGCGCGCGGCGGTAGAAGGCGTTGACGACGGCGAGGGTGGTCGCCTCGTCGGGTGAACAGTGCACGAAACCCTCCTCGGCGAGCGAGGCTGGCGCGTACGGTCGGTCCTCGCCGGTCCGCCACTCGGTCAGCGGCACCACGTGGTGGATCACGCGTCTGTCTCCTCGCTGTCGTCGCCGCTGTCGTCGCCGGGGGCCCGGTCGCAGGCGTGCTTGAGCCGGCTGCGGGCGTCGACGCGGTCCGGGCCGGTGAACTGCGACCAGTACCGGTGGGTGGTCACGAACACCGCCAGTTCGTGCTCGCGGCGGCGGAGCTTCTCCACCTCGGCCTGCTCGTCGGCGCTCCAGCCGGGGGAGGCGGGGCGCTCCACCTTGCGCCAGCCGCCGTCGTCGCGACAGCCGTCCAACGGCTCGACCGACCAGGGCAGCCGTTTGAGCAGGGCCGACAGCTCGGCCCGGACCTGATGCAGCTCCTCCTGGCCGGCCAGGAGGTCACTCGGGAAGTCATAGGGCGTAGCCACCCGGCAATAGTACGCCTGTTCGATTTTGAGTCGCGAGTCGATGCGATGGGTTCGTGTGTTCGAACTGTGGGGAGCTGTGCGGAGCTGTGGGGAGCCGCGGGGAGAGGGAGGCGGGGCGAGGCCCGCTTCCGGAGGCCCGGCCGGGGCTGGTCCCGGGGCCGTCCGGTGGGGACACTGGGGGCATGTGCCGGAGCATCAAGACCCTGCGTCCGCCCGTGCTGCCCGAAGCGGCGACCGAGGACGAGATCAGGGCCGCCGCGTTGCAGTACGTGCGCAAGGTGTCGGGCTTCCGGGCCCCCGCCGCGCACAATCGCGAGGTCTTCGACCGCGCGGTCGACGCCGTCGCGGCGGCGACCCGGGATCTCCTCGCCGACCTGGAGGTACGGGGCCGGGCGGCGTCCTAGGACGCCCGGAGGCACGGAGCGGGCGGAACTGCGCCCTACGGCGCCTCGGACCGCCCCGGTGCGCGCCGCATCAGGTACGCCGCGCCCGCGCCCGCCACGAACAGCGCGGCCACCGACACGCCCGTCGCCAGCCAGGCCGCGCCCAGCCAGCGCGTGCCGAAGTAGCCGAGGGCCACGCTGTAGGTGGCCCAGGACAGGCCGGCCAGCGCCGACCAGGGAAGGAACTCGCGCACCCGGCGGCGGGCCGCGCCGGCGCTGAAGGAGACCACCGAGCGGCCGGCCGGCGCGAACCGGGCGACGACCACCAGCGCGCCGCCGCCCCGGGCGAGGGCCACGCCGAGTCGTTCCTGCGCGGTGCTGAGCCGGCGGGAGCGGGCGATCGCCCGGTCCAGCCGCGCGCCGCCGCGCCAGGCCACCCGGTAGGCGACGAGGTCGCCCAGCACCGACGCCGTGGCCGCGCACAGCGTCAGCGCCAGGATGTCGGGCACGTCGCGCGGGACGTGCCCGGTGGCGGCGCCCGAACCGGCCGCGGCGGCCGTGGCCGCCGTGACGATCAGCACCCCGCTGGGCAGCAGCGGCAGGAAGACGTCGAGGAGCACCGACAGGGCCACCACGGCATAGATCCATGGAGTGCCGGTGAGCGCCCCCACCCTCGCCACACTCTCCAGCACCAGAACTCCCTGTGACTCCCCCGTGGACCGGATCGTGCCGCGACGTCGCGGGGGAGCGGCAGGGGCGGCCTGTGAACAGCCATACAGCGTACGCCGCCGGTGTGACAGGAGGTGCACCGGGTGCACGGGTACCGCAACGGGACGGGGTTCAGGCGGCCACGGGCCGCTGCTCGGCGGCCGGCTCCTCGCGCCGCGCCGAGTGCCGGGTGAACAGCGCGTCCAGGCCGAAGGCGCCGGACCCGGTGAAGACCAGCAGCAGGAACGCCCAGCAGTACAGCGCCGACGGCTCCCCGCCGTTCTGGATCGGCCACAGCGCCGCCTTCTGGTGCACGTCGAAGTAGGCGTACGCCATCGAGCCGGAGGCGATGAGCGCCGCGCCCCGGGTGCCCAGGCCCAGCAGCACCAGCGCGCCGCCGACCAGCTGGATGAGGGCCGCGTACCAGCCCGGCCAGGTGCCGGCCGCGACGGTGCCGCCGTGCGTGCCGACCGCGCCGCCGAGCACGCCGAACAGGGCGGCCGCGCCATGGCAGGCGAACAGCAGTCCGACGACGATGCGGAACAGGCCGAGGGCGTAGGGCTGGGTGGAATGGAGACGTCCGGTCAGGCCGGTCATGGGGGTGCTCCTTCGGTCAAGCCGGCCAGAGGGGAGAGGTGGGACAGAAGAGGCCGGCGGGGGGACGGATCCGAATGGAGACCGAGGATAGGTGACCCTAACTTCTACTTGCAAGTTCAACATCGGCCAGGCTGAGGTTCCGTTTGTAGGGTCGTTTGCGCAGGTAGGACGCCTATGGGCGGAACTGTGCGGGGCACCCGCGAGCTGGACGAACGGTCGGAAACCGGGCCGCACCACCGGAGCCCCGAACCGCCCCGCCGCCGGGCGGACGCCGCCTCCGCCACGCCGCTCACCGGTCCGGCCACCCCGCACCGTCTGCGTCCGGGCGGCCGTGCGGGGCGAGCGGGCTGACCGGCCGTGCGGTGTGTGTGCCGTGCACCGGTTTCCGGACCAGTCGCCGCCCGCGGGGCGCGGGGCGGCCGGTGGCTCAACCCGGCCCGTCCGCCGGCCGCGCGGGGGCGGACGGCGGGCGGGGGCGGTGGGCGCGGAGCGGGCTCGCGGGGCGCGGTCAGCAGTTCGCGAGGTAGCCCTGGAGCGCGCTCTTCTCGGCCGAGTCGACCGACAGGTTGTAGTAGTACTTCACCTGCACCCAGGCGCGGACGTAGGTGCACCGGTACGAGGTGAGGGACGGCATCCAGGTGGCCGGGTCCTGGTCGCCCTTGGACTGGTTGACGTTGTCGGTGACCGCGATGAGCTGCGGGCGGGTCAGGTCGTTGGCGAAGGCCTGGCGCTGCGCGGTGGTCCACTTGCTCGCGCCGGAGTCCCATGCCTCCGCGAGCGGCACGAGGTGGTCGATGTCCAGGTCGGAGGCGGCGGTCCAGGTCGCGCCGTCGTAGGGGGAGTACCAGCTGCCGCCGGTGGCCGAGCAGGAGGAGTTGGTCGTGACGTTGGAGCCGTCCCGCTTCAGGACCGTCTCGCGGGTGTCGCAGGAGCCGCTGATGGTGATCCAGTGCGGGAAGAGGTCGCGGTCGTAGCCGGTGCGGTTCTCGGCGGCCACGGTCAGGGAGGCCAGATAGGTCCGGGCGGTGGCGGCGCTGACCGGGGTGGGCAGGGCGGCGGAGGCGGCGGGGGAGTCGAGCAGGGCTATGGAGGCGGTCAGTCCGAGGAGGGCCGCGAAGGTGGCCAGTCGTCGACGCGCGTAGAACATGGGCCTGCGGGACATGTGAACTCCCTTGTGGGGTGGGGGATATGGGGCGCGGGCAGGGGGAATGCTCGCGGCACCGTGTTGCGCCGCGGTGTGCGCTCGGTGAGAAGTTAGTGACGCGTGCATGACAGGACAAGGTGTACGGCTGAACTTTCGGTCCCGTACGATGGGTCGCGCAGAAGGGGAGTAGCCCCTCGCCGGACCGTCGACATACTGCTCAGCTCGTCTGAGCCGGCGCCCGGAGGCAGGCCCGGATCACTGACCGGGTCGGCCGGCGAGACCTTCGGCAAGCAGTGCACGCCCGTGCGTACGGCACGGGTGAAACGTGTGCTGCCTCGCCGAGGCGTCTTCGCGCAAGCCGCAGCACTCTCGGCCGGGCAGCCCGACCGATTGAGGAACAGTGATCAGTCTCAGCGTCCTGGCGCTCGTCTTCGGCGTCGTCTTCCTCGCGGAACTGCCGGACAAGACGGCCCTGGCCGGGCTCGTCCTCGGCACCCGCTACCGCGCCTCGTACGTCTTCGCGGGCGTCGCCGCCGCCTTCCTGCTGCACGTGGTGCTGGCCGTGGCGGCGGGCAGCGTGCTCACCCTGCTGCCGCAGCGGATCGTGCACGCCCTGACCGGTGTGCTCTTCCTGGGCGGCGCGGCGGTGCTGCTGTTCAAGAAGGACGACGGCGAGGAGGAGATCCCGCGGCCGGAGGACCAGTCCTTCTGGAAGGTCGCCGGGACCGGGTTCATGCTCATCCTGGTCGCCGAGTTCGGCGACCTCACCCAGATCATGACGGCCAACCTCGCCGCCCGCTACGACGACCCGGTCTCGGTCGGCGTCGGCGCGGTGCTGGCACTGTGGGCGGTCGCGGGGCTGGGCATCGTGGGCGGCAAGGCGCTGATGCGGAAGGTGCCGCTGGGGCTGATCACCAAGATCGCCGCGGCGCTGATGCTCGCCCTCGGCGTGTGGAGCCTGTGGGAGGCGGTGGCCTGAGCGGGGGGCCCGCCGGCCGGGGCGGCGTCCTTCGCGGCGGGCGTCGCGGGGTTCCTCGGGCCGGGGCGGAGCTGAACATCCGGTGAAGTGTGGCGGGGGTGGTGGCGGGATGCCCGACTTGTTTTGTACCGTGGAGAAACAAAGTGGCCTCCGCCCGTTTCCCCTGACCGGCGGGCGGAGCCACCTTGTCCCGGCGGGCCGCATCCGTACGCCGTACACCCGTTGTGCCCGTCGGCTCGCCCGCTCGTTCGCTCGTCCGCTCGTTCATCCGTCCTGGAGTCTGCCGATGACGGCCACCGCCGTGTTCACCGCCCGCGCCCTTCTGCTGGACATGGACGGCACCCTCGTCGATTCGAACGCCGTCGTCGAGCGGATCTGGCGGCGCTGGGCCGACCGGCACGGGCTCGACGGCGACGAGGTGATGAAGGTCGTCCACGGCCGCCAGGGCCACGCCTCGATGGCGCTGCTGCTCCCGGACCGGCCGGCGGAGCGGAACCACGCGGAGAACGCGCGGATGCTCGCCGAGGAGACCTCGGACATGGACGGCGTGGTGCCGGTGCCCGGCGCGCCGGAGTTCCTGGCCGCGCTGCGCGGGGTGCCGCACGCGCTGGTGACCTCGGCGGACGTGGCGCTGTCCACGGCGCGGATGGCCGCCGCGGGCCTCGGCCTGCCGGACGTGCGGGTCACCGCCGAGTCCGTCGGCGCGAGCAAGCCCGACCCCGAGGGGTTCCTCAAGGGAGCCGCCGAACTCGGCGTCGCCCCCGCCGACTGCGTGGTCTTCGAGGACTCCGGCGCGGGGATCGCGGCGGGGCGCGCCGCGGGGATGCGGGTGATCGGCATCGGTCCGCGCGCCGCCCAGCACGGTCCCGACGCGGTCGTCCCCGACCTCACCCGGGTGCGGGTCGAGCCGGTGACGGACGGCACGGTCCGCCTGCACGTGGGCTGAACCGCCCGCGCCGGACGACGGCCGGGGGCTCAGGTCTCCGATTCCAGGCTCGCCCGGGTGGCCGGGCCGTAGACGCCCAGGCCGTCCGAGGTGGTGCCCCGGGCCCACTGGTAGAGGCGTACGGAGTTCTCGACGTCCCCGTCGTAGTCGCCGTCCAGGGGGCCCGAGTAGAGGTACAGCTCCGCCAGGCGCGACTGGAGGTCGGCGACCTGGGGGCCGTGGTCGCCGGGCCGCAGCACGGGGCCGAGGTGCGCGGGGGCGGAGGACCGGGCGCTCGTCGCGCTCTGGGTGGGAGCCGTGGACGGCGCGCCCGGGGCGGTCCTCGACGCGGACGGCGACGCGGAGGCGCTCGCCGTCGCCGAGGGCGACCCGGACGGCGACGCGCTCGGGCTGCCGGACGGCGACGGACTCGGACGCGCCGAGGAGGACGCCGACGGCGCGGACGGCGCCGCGGGGGGCGCGGGCGCGGCGGAGGAGGCCGTACGGGCCGGCCCGTCCGGGATGCCCTCCCGCACCTCGTGGGCCGAGGCGTCGTCCCGGGCCGGGGACTCGTAGGAGAACAGCCCGCCGGCGTACCCGGCCGCCACGACGACGGCGACCGCGGCCGCGGCGAGGGCGAGCAGCACGACGGGACGGCGGCCGCGCCGCGGGGGCGCGTCCTGCGGCCCGTCACCGCCGGAGTCGAAGAGGCTCAGGTCGTCCGCCCTCGGCTCCGCCCCCGCACCGGCGGCCCCGACCGCCCGCAACGGCATCGTCGCCTCGACCGCGGGAATCGGCCGCGTCCCGTCCGCGTCCTGCGCACCGGACCCGCCGCCGCGATGATCCGCGCTGCCCGCACCGGTCGGGGTGGATTCCGTCCCGGCCCCCGAACCGCCCGCGTCGATGTCCACGTACGGGCGTATGCGGAGGGGGTCGAAGTCCTCCGCGGCGGCCGCCTCCGTCGTGCGGGTGGCGTGCAGGGCGGCGGCCGCGCGGCGGGCGCAGGCGCAGGAGGGCGAACTGTCCGCTGCCCGGGGCGCACCGCACTCCGGGCAGACGTGTCCGTTCGGCTCTTCCACGTGTCCGTCCCCTCCCGTCCCCTCCCGTCCGGACCCGTCCGAACTCCAAGGATTATGCAGATCCTCTCCACACCGTCTCCCCGAAGCCCCCGGAATGGCGGCTTCCGGAAGAACTCAACAGGCCATAACGGGACACACCGATCATGATGGAAGTCGTCACGAGAACGGCGGGAGGACTCCATGGCCGGGGATGAGGACGGCAGGACGGGGAGGACGGGGAGGATGGGGAGGACGGGCACGACGGGCGGCGGGGACGGTGATCCCATAGGCCCGCCGGAGGGCGACGCCGCGCCCGGCGCCGGCGGGGACTCGCCCGTGCCCGGATCGCCCCGCGGGCCCGGCGCCCCGGACTCCGAGCACGTGTCCGGCAACGTGCTCGTCTCCATCGGCGCCCTCCTCCTCGGCATGCTGCTCGCCGCGCTGGACCAGACGATCGTCTCCACCGCGCTGCCCACCATCGTCAGCGACCTCGGCGGCCTTGAGCACCTGTCCTGGGTGGTCACCGCCTATCTCCTGGCCTCCACCGCCGCCACCCCGCTGTGGGGCAAGCTCGGCGACCAGTACGGCCGCAAGAAGCTCTTCCAGACCGCGATCGTGATCTTCCTGATCGGCTCGGCGCTGTGCGGGATGGCACAGAACATGCCCCAGCTGATCGCCTTCCGCGCGCTCCAGGGCCTGGGCGGCGGCGGCCTGATGGTGCTGTCGATGGCGATCGTCGGCGACGTCGTCTCGCCCCGCGAACGCGGCCGCTACCAGGGCCTGTTCGGCGCGGTGTTCGGCGCGACCAGCGTCCTGGGCCCGCTGCTCGGCGGCCTGTTCACCGAACACCTCAGCTGGCGCTGGGTCTTCTACGTCAACCTGCCCGTCGGCGTGATCGCCCTCGCCGTGATCGCCGCCGCCCTGCACATCCCGCGCAAGGCGCAGCGCCACGTCATCGACTACCTCGGCACCCTGCTCATCGCCTCCGTCGCCACCTGCCTGGTGCTGGTCGCCTCGCTCGGCGGCACCACCTGGGGCTGGGGCTCCCCGCAGATCATCGGGCTCGCGGCGCTGGGCGTCGTCCTCGTCGTGGCGTTCGTGGCGGTGGAGCGCCGGGCGGCCGAACCGGTGCTGCCGCTCAAGCTGTTCCGCATCCGCACCTTCACCCTCTCCGCGATCATCAGCTTCATCGTCGGCTTCGCCATGTTCGGCGCGATGACCTACCTGCCGACCTTCCTCCAGGTCGTGCACGGCATCTCGCCCACCCTGTCCGGCGTCCACATGCTGCCGATGGTGGTCGGCATGCTGCTGGCGTCCACCGGCTCCGGGCAGATCGTCAGCCGCACCGGCCGCTGGAAGGTGTTCCCGGTCGCCGGCACCGCCGTCACCACGATCGGCCTGCTCCTGCTGCACCGCTTGGACGAGCACAGCTCCACCGCCGAGATGAGCGCCTACTTCTTCGTCTTCGGCCTCGGTCTCGGCCTGGTCATGCAGGTGCTGGTCCTGATCGTGCAGAACGCGGTCAGCTACGAGGACCTGGGCGTGGCCACCTCCGGCGCCACCTTCTTCCGCTCCATCGGCGCCTCCTTCGGCGTGGCGATCTTCGGCACGGTCTTCGCCAGCCGCCTCGCCGACAAGCTGACCGCCGCGTTCCGGGGCGCCGCGCTGCCGCCGGGCGCCTCGGCCGACGCCCTCAAGTCCGACCCGCGCGGCATCGCCGCCCTGCCGTCGGCGCTGCGCCCGGCCGCCCTGCACGCCTACGCCGCCGCCATCACCGACGTCTTCCTCTACGCCGCCCCGGTCGCCCTGCTCGCCTTCGTGCTGTCCTGGTTCCTCAAGGAGGACCGTCTGCGCGGCTCCGTCACCGCCCCGGACGTCACCGAGACCTACGTCACCAACCCGGTCCAGCGCTCCTCGCACGACGAGGTGGCCCGCGCCCTGTCGCTGCTGGGCACCCGCGAGGGGCGGCGCGAGGTCTACCGGCGGATCACCGCCAAGGCGGGCTACGACCTGCTGCCCGCGGCGAGCTGGCTGCTGCTGCGGATCAACAAGTACGGCTGGGTGGAGCCCGCCCTGCTGGCCGAGCGGGTGCCGGTGCCGCTCAACGTCATCCTGGAGGCCGCCCGCCAGGTCGAGGAACGGCGGCTGGCCGAGCGGCACGGACTCGACCTGATCCTCACCGACCAGGGCCGCGAGGTCGCCCGGCGGCTCTCGCAGGCCCGCGAGGAGTCGCTCGCCGAACTGCTCGGCGACTGGTGGGGCCGCGAGGGCACGACGGACCTGGTGCGGCTGGTGCACGAGCTGACCGGTGAGCTGTGCGGCTCGGCGGCGGAGCGGCCGCACGACGCGCGCTCGGTGACCCGCCTGCCCTGAGCGCGCTCACCCGAGGGACTTGGCGAACCAGTGCTCGGCGTACCGGTCGTCGTTGTGCGGCGCGGTCTCCGCGTAGCCGAGGCGGGCGTACAGGGCGCGGGCCTCGACCAGGTCGCCGCGGGTGTCCAGGACGATCCGCCGGGCGCCGAGCGCGCGGGCGGCGTCCTCGGCGGCCCCGACCAGCAGCGCCGCGCCGCCCCTGCCGCGCGCCCGCTCGCCCAGGTAGACCCGGGTCAGCTCGGCGGTGGCCGCGTCCAGCAGCCGTACGCCCGCGGTGCCGGCCGGTGCGCCGTCGTACCGGGCGAGCAGCAACTGCCCGGTGGGCGGGACGAGTTCGGCCCCGTCCGTCGCGGCGATGCCCCGCTCCAGCTCGGCGGGGTCGGTGCGGCGCCCCTCGTGCAGCAGGTACCAGCGGTCGCTGACCTCGGTGTAGTACGCCCGCCACAGCGCGAGGGCGGCGGGCGAGTCGTACGGCTCCGGGGCCACGGTCCAGGGCGTCGGGGCCGCGGTCCGGGGCGTCGTGGGCGTCGGGGGGAGGGCCATGCGCGCATTGTCGGCGTCGGCGGGGTGCCCGGCGCAACCCGATAAACGACCGCCGCGCCGCCGCCGCACCGCTGCCCCACCGCTGCCGCGCCCCCGCACCGCCCGGCCGCCGTCTCGCCGCCCTTCCGGCAGTTTGCCGTCCGGTTCGCGGGCAACACGAACGGAGAACCGGCCAGTTGGGCCGACCCATCCGGAAGGCAGCCATGTCCACAGGCCTGATCATTGCTCTGATCGTGATCGTCGCGGTCGTCGTCGTGGTGGCGGCCGTCCTCGCCGTACGGGCCCGCAACCGGCCCGGCGGGCAGAACCTGAAGCGGCGTTTCGGTCCGGAGTACGACCGGACCGTGGCCCGCCACGACGGCGACACCAAGGCCGCCGAACGCGAACTCGCCGACCGGGTGGAGCGCCACGGCGACCTGCGCGTACGGCCGCTGGAGCCGGCCGAGCGGGACCGCTTCGAGACGCGCTGGGCGGCCGTGCAGGAGCACTTCGTCGACTCGCCGCGCGAGGCGGTGACCGAGGCGGACGCGCTGCTCTCCGACGTGGCCGGCGCGCTCGGCTTCCCGGACGGCGGCCAGTACGAGGAGCAGCTCGCCGCGCTGTCCGTGCACCACGGCCATCACGTCCACGGCTACCGCCGCATCCACCGGGCCGCGCAGGGCGCGCCGGAGGCCGGCCGGGACGCGACCGCGACCGGCGGCGACACCGAGGACCTGCGCGCCGCCCTGCTGGAGGCCCGCGAGCTGTTCGACGAGCTGCTGAACGCGGGCCACGGCGACCCGAACCGCCAGCGCGCCGCGGTCGGCTCCGCCCCGTCCCGCGCCGACGCCGCCGCCCACGCGGACGACGGCCGCACCACCCCCCGCACCGATCACTGACCCGGGCGGGCAGCACGACCCGGCATCACCCGGCCATGTCCGGTACTACTCAGCCGCCGCCCGGCCCCCGCGCCGCTGGCGCCACTCGCGGACGACCTCTTCGACGTCGTACCGCTTGAGGCCCAGCGGGGGGCCGGGCGGCGGCTTGAGCATCATGTCGAGGATCTTGGTGTTGATCTCCGCGATGATCCGGCGGACGGCCGGTTCGGAGGGCGCCGCGTAGGCCGCCGTGAGGGCGTCCTCGGCCTCCTTGCGCAGCGCGAGCGTCGGCGGCAGCAGCGCGGACAGGCCCTCGCGGGCCATCTTCCGCTTCACCCACCACAGTTCGTCGTACGTCGTGTCGTCCGGCAGTGGCCTGCCCGCGCCCGGCAGCCGGTCGAAGTCGCCCCGTCCCTGCGCGTCGCGGATCTCCTTCTCGACCCAGGACTCGAACGGAACACCGGGTGGCTTTCGCTCGGTCATGAGTCCATTGTGCCGGACAGGCCGTCGCCGGGCGATTTATCATGCCGCGCGGTGCGCCAATCAGGCGCGCCGTCAACGGCGTTGACGCGGCCGGGCGGCTGAGCACGAGGCGGCGGCGGTCCGGGCGCCCCGAACCACGAGGAGCACACGTGCTCGAACTCACCATGGCCGCCGTCTCCGGGACGGAGGCGGGCGCGACGGCCGGGATGCTGATGGCCGACGCGCCCAGCGAGCCGGGCGCCGTGCTGCGGGTGGGGCGGGACGGGGTCGCGTGCCGTCTGGTGACGCCCGAGGACTGGCTGTTCGTCTCGCGGGTGCACCTGGAGTTCCGGTGCGCGGCGGACGGGACGTGGCAGGTGACCTGGCTGCGCGGCTCCCAGCCCGACCCGTCCGCCGAGGTCCGGCTCGCGGCGGCCGGCGGCGGACCCGGCCGCGCGCTGCCCTACGGCGGCACGGCGCCGCTGCCCAGGGGCGGCGCCGGCGAGATCGTCGTCCAGGACCGCACCGGCCCGCGCAGCGTCAACGTGGGCTTCTACCACGAGGTCTAGGCGCCGTGTGCGCGCGACGTGCAGCGGCGGGGCCGCCGCCCTAGGGTGAGGTGCGGGGCCGACCCGGGCCGAGGAGAGGACCGTGCCGTGAGGATCGCTGTCGTCGGTGGGACCGGTTTCATCGGGTCGCGGCTCGTGGAGCGGCTGCGCAAGGCCGGCCACGAGGTGTCCGCGCACGCCAGGAACACCGGCCTGGACCTGCTGACGGGCGAGGGGCTGCCCGGGGCGGTGGAGGGGGCCGAGGTGGTGGTGGACACGATCGACGCGCCGTCCTTCGACGCCGCGGCGACGCCGTTCTTCCGCACCACGACGCGCAACCTGCTGGACGCCGCCGGGCAGGCGGGCGTCGGGCACGTCGTCCTGCTGTCGATCGTCGGGATCGACCGGGTCCCCCAGGTGGACTACTACCGGGCGAAGGTCGCGCAGGAGGACGAGGTCAAGGCCGGACCGGTGCCGTACTCGATCGTCCGCGCGACGCAGTTCATGGAGTTCGTGCCGAAGATCATGGAGTGGACCGCCGACGGCGACACCGTGCGGCTGCCCACCACCCCGCTCCAGCCGGTGGCCGCCGACGAGGTGGTGGAGGCGCTCGCCGACGTGGCGGCCGGGGCGCCCCTGAGCGGCACGCTGGACGTCGCGGGACCCGATGTGCTGCCGCTGGACGAGCTGGGCCGCCTCACCCTCGACGCCCGACCGGACGGCCGCCGGGTCGTGGTCGACGAGTCCGCCGGCCTCTTCGCCGCCGTCGTCGGCGACACGGTCACCGCCCCGCCCGGCGCCCGCCTCGGCCGCGTCCACTACACCGATCTGCTCTAGGGCCCCTCTAGTCCAGCACCCGGGCCAGCGCGAAGCCGTCGTAGCCCTTGCTGTCCACGGTCTGCACAGCGGTGCCGTCCAGGCGCGGGTGCTCGGCGATCAGTTCCAGCGCCGCCCGGGTGCCGCGCACGCTGGGGTCGGTGCTGGTCGCGTCGGTCACCTTGCCGCCGCGTACGACGTTGTCCACGACGATCAGGCTGCCGGTGCGGGTCAGACGCAGCGCCCACTCCACGTAGTGCGGGTTGTTGACCTTGTCGGCGTCGATGAAGACCAGGTCGAAGGGGGGCGGGTTCTCGTCGGCGAGCTTGGGCAGCGTCTCCAGCGCGGGGCCCACCCGTACCTGGGTGACGTGTTCGAGGCCGGCGTGCGCGAGGTTGCGGCGGGCCACGTCGGCGTGGTGGGCGTCGTACTCCAGGGTGACCAGGCGGCCGTCCTCGGGCAGGGCGCGGGCCAGCCAGATGGTGCTGTAACCGCCGAGGGTGCCGATCTCCAGGATGTTGCGCGCGCCCTGGAGGCGGGCGAGGAGCTGGAGCAGCTTGCCCTGGGCGGCGGTGACGCTGATGGGCGGCAGCCCCTCCGCCTCGCTGTCGCGCAGGGCGGCCTCCAGGGCCTCGTCCTGCGGAGCCAGCAGGCCGGAGAAGTAGGCGTCGACGTCGTTCCAGAGCTGCGGGTCGCTCATGCATCAAGCCTTTCGTATGCCTAGTTAGAGGTGCTAACTAGCTGCGCTAACGAATACTAGCCCGACATGCGAGCGTGAGCGATCAATTCCCGCCACCCGGCCCCCGCACGACAGCGCGCCCCGACCGTCACCAGGACGGCCGGGGCGCGCGGACCCGGCGGACGCCGGACGTGGTACCCCGCTCGGCTACCGCTCCACGGCCGGGGCCGAGCCCGGCAGCGGACGGCCCGCCGACTCCTTCATGAACCACACCGCCGCACCGCCGATCAGCGAGGCGGCCATCATGTAGTAGGCGGGCATCATCAGGTTGCCGGTCGCGCCGATCAGCGCCGTGACCACCAGCGGGGTGGTGCCGCCGAACAGCGAGACGGAGACGTTGAAGCCGATCGACAGGGAGCCGTAGCGCACCCGGGTCGGGAACAGCGCCGGCAGAGCGGCCGGCATCGCCGCCGTGAAGCAGACCAGCAGCAGGCCCAGCGCCGCCATGCCCAGGCCGACCGCCGCCAGGCTGCCCTGGCGGATCAGCAGCAGCGCCGGGATCGACAGGAGCAGGAAGCCGGCGCAGCCGGCCGCGATCACCGGACGGCGGCCCACCCGGTCGGTCAGCGCGCCCGCGAACGGCTGGACGATCATCATCAGGGCCATCACGCCCAGCACGACCAGCAGCCCGTGCGTCTCGTCGTACTTCAGCTCGCTCGTCAGATAGCTCGGCATGTACGACAGCAGCATGTAGTCGGTGACGTTGAAGACCAGCACCAGGCCGACGCAGAGCAGCAGCGCCCGCCACTGGCCGGAGATCATCTCGCGCAGCGGCACCTTCGGGCGGCTGGATTCCGCCTTCTCCATCTCGGCCGCGAACGCCGGGGTCTCCTCCAGGCGCATCCGCAGATACAGGCCGATGATGCCCATCGGACCCGCGATCAGGAACGGGATCCGCCAGCCCCACGACGTCAGGTCGTCCGAGGACAGCAGCGCCGTCATCAGCGTCACCAGGCCGGCGCCGCCGATGTAACCGGCCAGCGTGCCGAACTCCAGCCAGCTGCCGAGGAAGCCGCGCCGCTTGTCGGGGGCGTACTCGGCGATGAAGGTGGAGGCGCCCGCGTACTCGCCGCCGGTGGAGAAGCCCTGCACCAGCCGCGCGGCCAGCAGCAGGATCGGCGCGCCGACGCCGATGGTGCTGTAGGACGGGATCAGGCCGATCGCGAAGGTGCCCGCGGCCATCATGATCATCGTGACGGCCAGCACCTTCTGCCGGCCCACCCGGTCGCCGAGCGGGCCGAAGACCATGCCGCCCAGGGGGCGCACCAGGAAGGCCGCGGCGAAGGCGCCGAAGGTGGACAGCAGCTGCGCCGTCGGGTTGCCGGAGGGGAAGAAGACCTTGCCCAGGGTCACCGCGATGTAGCTGTAGACACCGAAGTCGAACCATTCCATCGCGTTGCCCAGCGCGGCGGCCTTCACGGCGCGCCTGACCAGCGCCGGGTCGGTGACGGTGGGGGCGGGACGGCTCTTGGTGAGGGACACGGACCGGGGAGCGGTGACTGTGGCAACCGACAAGGCTTCGCTCGCCTGCCTTTCGACGGGGACAGGGACACGGCCCACGCGGCGACGCTGTCGGCGGACCAGAACGGCCCGCACCGGGCAGGCCGAAAATCGACCATACGACCGGTTGTGGCCGTAACGTACCGTGCGCGGGTCGGTGCGCAGCGCACCTAAAGGCGGGATACGCAGGGACATCTGCCCGAATCCGGCCACCTCCCGCGGCCCCCGGCTGTGACGCTTGTCGCCCCCCGCGTCGGGAACCGGACAGCCGACGCACTATCGTCGTCCGGACAAAAGGTGACTTGCCGCCCGGCCGGAAGGCGACGCCGCCGCCGTGAGCACGGGCGGCGCCGTCACGTCCGGCCGGACTCCGGGCAGACGAGACGGGTGGACCCGGGGTTCCCGCGTCTTTCCGGGGGATCGGGGAGCTTCACGAAGTACAGCGGAGTCCGGCGCGCGGGCGCTCAGGACGTACTGGGGCGGGAGGCCGACGGGGCGTGGCGGACGCGGAGCGCAGCTCGGGACCGGTGGGAGCGTTCTCAGGCACGGCGGTCACCGCCTCGCCCAGACCCGGCCTGCACGCGGCCCGCCTGGGCCTGTGGCTGATCGCGGGCGTCCTCGCGATACGGCAGGTCACCGCCCTGCTGGCCACCCCGCCCGCCGAACGGCTCACCGTCCTGGAGACCTGGGTCGGACCGAACGGCGTCCTGCACGTCAAGGGCTCGCTCTACGACTCCACCCGCTTCACCGGCACCCCCTTCGGCGGCCTCGTCCTCAAACCGCTCACCAAGGCCGCCGAGGACGCCCTCGGCTGGGGCTGGATCTTCGGCACCCTGCTGCTGGTGGCCGCCCTCGGCCTGATCGCGGCCCGCGCCCTGCCCCAGCCGGTCGGCCGACGCACCGCGCTGCTCGCCGCGCCCGTCGCCGTCAGCCTGCTGATGCTGTCGCTGCCGGTGCGCAACGCGCTCTATCTCGGCCAGACCAGCATCATCCCGGTGCTGCTCGTCCTGCTCGGCTGCTTCGCCGTGCGCGGGCAGCGCGCCGGCGGCGCCCTCATCGGCCTCGCCGCCGCCCTCCAGCCCACGATGCTGCTGTTCGCTCCGCTGCTGTGGCGCACCGAACGCCGACGCGCCGCCGCCTCGACCGGCCTGACGTTCGCCGCCTGCACCGCGCTCGCCTGGGCCGCGCTGCCGCACGACTCCCACACCTACTGGGTCCACCACATGGCGGGCGTCGGCCTCGGCGGCCGCGCCGACGCCCTCGGCAACCAGTCCCTGCACGGCGCGCTGCTGCGCTCCGGACTGACCGGCCCGCTGGAGATCGCCCTCTTCCTCGCCCTCGGCGCCGCCGTCGTCGCCCTCGCCCTGCGCCGGGCCGTGGCCTACGCCCGCGACGGGCAACTGCTGCTCGCCGTCGCCGTCACCGGCTGCGCGGCGATCGCCGTGTCGCCCACCGCCTGGCAGCACCAGCTGCTGTGGGTGCTGATCACGGTCGTCGGCCGGGTCGGCCGCCGCGCCGCCGACCGCCCGCTGTGGCCGGTCGCCGTGATCGCGGTGATGACCCTGCCGACCAAGGCGCTGCTGCCGCCCACGGCGCTGCTGGACCCGCTGCGCGACAACGTGGTCCTGCTGGCCGCGCTCGCCGCCGCGACCTGCGTGCCCTTCCTGTCCCGCACCGCCGAGCACTACCGGCACCCGGTGCCGACCCGGTACGCCGACCCCGTCCCCGACCGCCGATGGCGCGTCCCCCTGGTTCCGGCCCTGCGCCGCGTCCTGACCCGCCCCAGCCTGCTGCTGGAACTGCTGCTGATCCGCGTGACCTACGCCGCCTACTCCCAGGTCCGCCTGGTCGCGGCCGGCGACCGCGCCACCGCCGAACGGCACGGCCACCAGATCCACTCCCTCGAACGCGCCCTGCACCTCGACGTCGAGCACTGGGTCAACCACACGGTGGCCGCCACCCCCTGGCTGAACCACTTCCTCAGCTTCTACTACGAGACGTTCCACTTCATCGTCCCGCTCGCGGTCCTCGGCGTCCTCTACGTCCGCCGCCCGGCCGACTACCGCTGGGCGCGCACCGCCCTCGGCTTCGCCACCCTGATCGGCCTGCTCGGCTTCTGGCTCTACCCGCTGGCCCCGCCGCGCCTGATGCCCGGCCTCGGCTTCGTCGACACCGTGCACGGCGTCCAGGACTTCGCCCGGCCCGACTACGGCGCGATGACCGCCGTCACCAACCAGTACGCGGCGATGCCCTCGCTGCACTTCGGCTGGGCCCTGTTCTGCGGCGTCGTCATCGCCGTCGTCGCCCCCAGGCGGTGGATGAAGGCACTGGGCCTGCTGCACCCCCTCTTCACGGTCACCGCGATCGTCGGCACCGCCAACCACTGGGTGCTGGACGCGGTGGGCGGCGCGACGGTGGTGGGGCTGGGCTTCGCGCTGACGTATCTGCTGCAGGGGCCGCGGGCGGTGGAGGCGGGGCGGGTCACGCGGAAGGCGGTGCCGGAACCGGCAGTCCGCTGAGCCGTAGGTGACGGGGCGCGGGGCGCGAGGGCGCGGCGGGCGCGGGCGCCGCTCAACAGCGCTGCCGCGGGGGCAGGTAGGAGCTGCTGATCCGGTACGTGCCGGCGGCGGGCGCGGTCAGCCGCGTCCACGCGCCGGCGCGCGCCAGGCACCCGGCGTCGGAGCGCAGCCATGGGGAGGGGGCGACGCGCACGGTGACCGTGCCGGGCCGGCGGGTCCGTACGACGAGATGCGCGGCGTCCGCGCGGACGACGGACGCCCCGGCGCCCGACACCAGGGGCACGGCGTCGGCGACCCGGTAGACGCGCCAGTGGGCGTCGCGCCACACGGGTACCAGCCAGCCGGGCCCGGAACGCACCAGCGCCGCCTCGTCCTTCGCGGCCCAGTCGGGCTCGCCGTCCGGCAGCACGACGTACCCGACGGCCCAACGGCCGAGCCAGGCACGGTAGGCGGTCGCGGAGAAGGAGCCGTCGTAGAAGAGGGGCCCGCGCGCCACGTCGAGCTGCCGGTTCCAGCCGCGCGCGAGGAGCAGATCCGGACCGAGTACGGTCGTCTCGCGGTGGTCGACGGCGGGCACCACCTCGATACGCGTGCGATCGGCTCCGAGCCGGCCGAGCGCGGCCCGCACCCCGTCCGTCTCGGCCGCCCAGGCCGGTACGGGCGTGGACATCCGCAGCACGTGGACGGCGTGCTGCCCCACCCACTGCGCGGACAGCGCGAGCGCGAGCCCGAAGGCGACCTTCCGCACGGCCCGCACCTCCCTCTCCAGCAGCGCGGCGAGCAGCACCGGCGGCCCGAACAGCTCGGCGAGCCGGACGACGTTGGAGCCGACGGGGGAGGCGACGAGCGCGGTGAGCAGCACGCCGGCCGCGTAGACGCCCGCCGCGCGGCGGGCCGCCCGCCACCGCCGCGGGGCGAGCAGCGCGACCGTCACCGCGAAGAGAACGGGCCGCCACACGTCGCCGTCCGACATGGGCATGGTGCCGCTGAACGGAAAGAGCAGGGCGGTGAGCCCGACCACCAGGGCGGGCGGCCCGCACAGCACGGCACCCTTCGCGAACCGCCGGTCGAGCAGCCACCCGGCGCCCGCGACACCGAGGAACAGGCCGGCCACGGGACTGGCGAGCGTCGCCAGCGCGGCGAAGCCCCCGGCGACGACGAGCCGCCGCGAGGGTCCGATGAGGGCGAGACACGCCACCAGCCCGAACGCCACCCCCAGGGCGAAGGTGGACCGCCCGGAGGCGACGTCGCACCAGAGGGCCAGCACCGCGAGGAGCGCGGGCGGCAGCGGCCTGCGCACCCCGCACCGCACGAACACCTCCGCCACGGCCCAGGCGGACCCCACCCCCGCGACGACACTCACCCCCCGCACCCCACCGAGCGCCATCAACTGCGGCGCGAGCAGGCTGTAGTTGCCCACATGCACCCCGCCGTACCAGGCGAAGCTGTACGGCGCCGAGGGATACGTCCCGACGAACCGCGCCCACGCCACCTGCGCGGCGAGATCCCCGCCCCCGGTGGCCAGCCACACGGCCCACACCGCGTACAGCGGCACGGCGAACGCGGTAGCCAGGAGAGGCACGCGGCGGCCCGCCGGCGACTTCCGCGCTTCTGCGGTGGCAGCGGTGTGCTGCGTGCTGCCCGTGGCTAATTCGACGGGCTGGTAGGGGGGTTGCACGGGCGGGTTCCGTTCGGTGATTGAGCGGAGTGACGAGGTCGCGCTTCAGGAGGCCCGGATCGCCTCCGTGATCTCTCCGCCAGTCGGCGCGACGACGACGGACCACTCGGACTTCAGCTTCTGTGCCAGATGCTCCAGTTCGGCATGGTCGTTGAGGACGACCGTCCCGCCCGGCAGGAGGAGGACGGCCCGCAATCCGCGGAGCAGTTCGGAGAGGACGTTCATGATCCCGTCACCTCCGAAATGGCTGATCATGATGCTGTCCGCCGAGGTGAGGTGCAGATCGGCCCGTCCTCCGTCTGTTCCCGCTGCGAGCTGGAGGAAGCGGCGGTCGGGTGCGGATGATGTCACGTACGGATCGACGATCGCGTGCACGACATCGAAGTCGAGTTCCCTCTGTTCGCCGCCCTCGAAGCGGCACAAGAAGATGTCATAACTCATCTGGTCCTCAGGGCTACCTCGCGTTGGCGTCCAGTGGGTCTGAATGACAGCAGGATGTCACTCACGCCGCTCCTCGCTTGCCGGGTCTGGAGGGTTCCTTACGTCGTGGGTGCGGCCCGGTGAGGGCGTACTCCAGCGCCCCGCCCGTCATTTCGATGACGAGCGCGTCCTCGCGCAGCTCGGGCGGGAGGTGCGGATGTTCCTCCGCCCGGCACACGGCGACGGAGTCGCTGGGCCTGAGGACGACCGCGCCGAGCCGGGAGAGCAACTCCGCGACGATGTCGAACACGCCGCCGACAGTGGGGCGTTCCACCAGGATTCCGTACTCGTCCACGAGCATCGCGGCCTCACCGCCCGCCGGCGCCCGCACCCAGAACTCCATGGTGCCGTCCGGACGTTCCGTGCGCTGCGGGTCACCGATGTCGTACGGCTCCAGTACCGCCCGCACCGTCGCCGGGTCCATCGGCACCGGTATGTCGCCGCCGTCCACGAACTTGTAGATCGCCGGACTCCAGCTCACGTCGCCCCCCCATGCTCCACGCACTCGAACCACACCGTCTTGCCCTCCGCTCCATGAGGCTGGACGCCCCACTTGTCCACCACCGCGTCGAGCAGCAGCAGGCCGCGGCCGCCCTCCGCGTCCACGGACAAGTCCGCCGGAGTCTCGGGCAGTTGCGGCGAGCTGTCCGTGACCTCCACGCGGACTCCCGTCGCCCGGCTCAGCAGCAGCACCGTGCACCGGCGGTCGGGGACGTGGCGCACGACGTTCGCCACCAACTCGGTCACGGCGAGTTCCACCGTGTCCGTCAGTTCCGCCATCTCCCACTCGGTCAGGTACGAGCGCACGATACGACGGATGTGCCGCGCCGAGTGCTCGCTCACCGTGAGACTCAGGCGGTACTGGGCGGGCCGGGCGCCCGCGAGTACGGAGGGAAAGTAGTCGTTCACAGGACAAGCCTGACCTGCTGTCACTACGGTGGGCCATTACCTGAATACAACGTGTCCGCGTGTGGACAGTCACGTGTAAAGGGGACCGTGCGTGACCAACATCAACGTCCTCGACCCGGGGGCCTCACCGCTCGACTACTACGGCTTCGAACTGCGCCGCCTGCGCGAAGCCGCCGGCCTCACCCAACGGCAACTGGGTGACATCGTCAACTACACCGGCTCACTGGTGGGTCAGATCGAGACAGCCCGCAAGCTGCCCACGCCCTCGTTCAGTGAGCACGTGGACGCCGCGCTGGGCACGGGCGGAGTCCTGTCCCGCCTCGTCATCCTCGTGATGCGCAGTCAGTTGCCCGCGTGGTTCCAGCAAGTTGCCGAGCTGGAAGTGCGGGCGGTTGAGATCTGTACGTTCCAGATGGGCATCGTCCACGGACTGTTGCAGACACCAGAGTACGTGCGCGCTGTCCTCGGCGCGTTGGACGACACCGACCTCGACGACCGCACCGCCGTACGGCTGGCTCGGCAGCGCATCTTCGAGAAGGAGGAGCCGCCGCTCTTCTGGATGGTGCTCAGCGAGGCGGCGTTGCACCAGGAGATCGGCAGCCCCGAGGTCATGCGGCAGCAACTGACCCACCTGTTGTCGTTCGAGAACAATCCTCGGATCAACGTGCAGGTGCTGCCGTTCTCGTCCGGGGCGCACGCCGGGCTCACGGGCTCATTCACTGTCTTCCGCTTTTCGAGCGATCCGACCATCGTCTACACCGAGGGGTACGGCAGCGGGCATCCCACGGCCAACCCGGACACCGTCAAGGACTGCTCGCTCCGTTACGATCACCTCCGGGCCGCCGCCCTGTCCCTCAAGGAATCGGCGGACTTGATCCGGCTCGTGATGGAGGAACGCTATGGAGAACAAGGCGAAGCCGACGGGGATCCAGTGGCGTAAGTCCAGCTACAGCAGCGACCAAGGCGGCGAATGCGTCGAGTGCGCCACCCTCGGTGACCTGGCCTGGCACACGTCCAGCTACAGCAGCGACCAGGGCGGTGACTGCGTGGAGTGCGCGCCGCTCGGTCCGCTGGCCTGGCACAAGGCCAGCTACAGCGGCGATCAAGGCGGCGAATGCGTCGAGTGCGCCACCCTCGGTGACCTGGCCTGGCACAAGGCCAGCTACAGCGGGGATCAGAACGGCGACTGCGTCGAGTGCGCCACCCTCGGTGACCTGGCCTGGCACAAGGCCAGCTACAGCGGCGACCAGGGCGGCAGCTGCCTGGAGGTCGCCGAAGCGCCCTGCGCGGCTGTCGCGCTGCGGGACTCGAAGAACCCCTCCGGGCCGATCCTCACCGTCCGGCCCGGAGCTTTCGGCGTCTTCGTCAGCTGGGCCTCTGCCTTCTAAGGTGGGCGCAGACAGTTCAGGCAGGCGTTTGGGGGAACGATGACCACACTTCAGGAGCGGCCCAACACCGCCCTTCTCGTCGTGGACGTGCAGAACGACGTGGTCGGCACGGCGTACGACCGTGACGCTGTCGTCGCGAACATCGCGGCGCTGGTGGAGCGGGCCCGGCGGGAGGAGGTCCCCGTCGTCTGGGTGCAGCACGCCGACGAGGACATGCCGAAGGGCAGCGACCTCTGGCGGATCGTGCCCGAGTTGACGCCGCACGAGGCGGAGCCGCTGATCCACAAGAACTACGGCGACTCCTTCGAGGACACCACCCTGGAAAAGGTGCTGTCGGGTCTCGGGGTCGGCCGGCTCGTCGTGGCCGGCGCCTCCACCGACATCTGCATCCGCTCCACCCTGCACGGCGCGCTCGTGCGCGGCTACGACACGCTCCTGGTCGCCGACGCCCACACCACGACGGACACCTCCGCCTACGGCTCCCCGCCCCCGGAGCAGGTCATAGCCCACACCAACCTGTACTGGAGCCACCAGAAGGCGCCGGGCCGCACGGCCGGGACCGTGGCGGCCGCGGACGTGGAGCTGGGCGGCGGCGCGGACCGGTGAGCTGACCTCACTCCCGGCCCGACGTCACCGCCGCCAGCACCCCGGCGGCCGCCGCCGAGATCAGCAGCGGTGTGCCCAGGTCGCGGTGGAGCACCAGCCACCCGCCCAGCGCGGCCCCCAGCAGCATCGCGACGACCGCCGCGACCCGGCGCGGGGAGCGGTGGCCGGGGCCGCCGGCGGCGCGGGAGTCGGAGGCGAGGCCGGTGAGGGTCATCGTCAGGACGGTGGTGGTCAGGTCGGCGACGCCCAGCTTGCGGACCGTGGCGTTGCGCAGGCCCATCGCGAAGGCGGTGAGCGCGATCAGCGCGTACACCGTCGCGGCGGCGCCCGGCGCGGCGTAGGCGACCGCCGCCGACGCGCCGACCAGCACCGCCTCGGCGGCCAGCGTCACCCGGGCCCAGGCGCGGCGCGACACACCGCCGTAGCGGCCCGCGACCCTGCCTCCGGCCAACGCGCCGACCAGGAAGCAGGCCAGCGAGGTGGCGGTGTGCGGGATGGAGAAGCCGGGCGCGCCCGCGGCGGCGAAGCCGAGGACGACCACGTTGCCGGTCATGTTGGCGGTGAAGACGTGGCCGAGGCCGAGGTAGCTCACCGCGTCGATCATCCCGCTGACCACGGTCAGGCCCAGCAGCACCGCCACCAGGCGCAGACCACGGGACTCGGGGTCGTCCGGCGGGCCGCCGTGCGGGTCGCCGTGCGGGTGGGCGTCCTCCGGCTGCGCGTCCGCTGTCATGGGACCAGAGAAGCAGAACCGCGCCCGGGCGGCTGCCGGACGCGGCGGAAAGCGGAGGGCACGGCGAAGGCGGCGGCCCAGGGGATCGGGGGCCGCCGCCTCCACGAGTGCCGTGAGGTGGCTCAAACCGGGGTCGCCGGCGCCATGCTCCTGAAAAGGCGGCTCAGGACCGAGGGGTGGCTCAGTACCAGCCGTTGGCCTGCCAGAAGTTCCAGGCCTTGGCCGGGCTGCCGTAGCGGGAGTTCATGTAGTCCAGACCCCACTTGATCTGCGTCTTGGGGTTGGTCTTCCAGTCGGCGCCGGCCGTGGACATCTTCGAGGCCGGCAGCGCCTGGACCAGGCCGTAGGCGCCGGAGGAGGCGTTGGTGGCGTGGATGTTCCAGCCGCTCTCGTGCTCGACGATACGGCTGAAGGCGTTGAACTGCGCGGCGTCCGGGATCATCTGGTGCGCGATCGTCTTCGCGTCGGCGGCCGAACCGGTGGCGGTGGCCGCGTGGGCGGGGGCGGCGGAGAGGGCCATGCCGACGGTGGCGGCGGCCACGGCGGCGGTGGAGAGGGCCTTCTTCGGAGTGGCGATGCGGCTGATGAAGGAGACGGACACGGAATACCTCTTGCGTCGGGGACGGGGGATCGCGAACAGCCGGAGCCCGCTGACGCGGGGAGGGACTGCCTGGCGCCGCGACCCGTGAGGACCGTCGGCTCCTTGCGACGTGCTCCAGAGAAGCAGCCGGGAAAACCGGACGCAACCACCCCTTTTACTAGTTGTCGTCGCAACCCGGGCGTGGGCCGTTCGTGTGAGCGGCGTCTCAAACCGCAGGTCGGCGCGGGTAAAGCCGCGCACATGTCACCCGGTTGGATCTACGGCCGCGTTTCGTAGGTGATTCAGGTCATGTGGGGTGCTTCACCGGGGCCGTCGCGGTGGGTGCGCAGGTCGTGACGTTGAGGTCAGCTTTCGGGCGTGTCGAAGGTGACCGGCGTCTCGAAGGCCGCCCTTCGGGTGGCCCGGCGCAGCGCCCGGAGTACCGCGGGACCGACGACCAGGGTCAGCACCACGGTGACGACGGCCCGCCCCAGGTCCCAGCCCAGCGAGGTGGCCAGGCAGTACGCGACGAACCGGGCCAGGTTGGCGGGGACGGCCGCGTGCGGGTCGAAGGCGATGGAGGAGGCGAGGGCGCCCATGAAGGGCCAGCCGGCCAGGTTCATGATCGTGCCGTAGGCGAAGGCGGCGAGGAAGCCGTACACGGCGAGCAGGAGGAGTTCCGCCCGGCCGCGCAGCCGGTCCGGGCCGGGCAGCAGGCCCGCGCCCATCGTGAACCAGCCCATCGCCAGCATCTGGAACGGCAGCCACGGCCCGACCCCGCCGGTGAGCAGCGCGGAGGCGAACATGGTGACCGAGCCGAGCACGTAGCCGAAGCCGGGACCGAGGACGCGGCCGCTCAGCACCATCAGGAAGAACATCGGCTCCAGACCGGCCGTCCCCGCGCCGATCGGGCGCAGCGCGGCGCCGGTCGCGGCGAGCACGCCGAGCATGGCGACGGCCTTCGGGCCGAGCCCGGACTCGGCGATCGTCGCGGCGACGACCGCGACCAGCAGCACCAGCAGGCCCGCGAACAGCCACGGCGCGTCCTGCGCGTGCGCGCTGAGCCGCGAGGTGGGCGGGGCGAGGAACGGCCACAGGAATCCGGCCGCCCCGACCGCGCTGACCAGGAGCAGCGCGGCGAGGGAGCGGGGGCCGAGACGTACGGCGCGGGCCTGGACGTCCGTCCGGGTGGTGGGCGCGGCCGTCCGGGTGGGGGTGCCCGCCGGGGTGGGCGTGGGGGTGCGGGCGGTCATGCGAGGGCCTCGCGGACCTGGGCGACGGTGAGCCAGCGCTGCGGGGCGAGGATCTTGGTGACCTGGGGGGCGTAGGAGGGGGAGGAGACGACCACCTCGGCGGTGGGGCCGTCGGCGATCACCTCGCCCTCGGCGAGCAGCACCACCCGGTGGGCGAGTTCCGCGGCCAGCTCCACGTCGTGCGTGGCGAGCACGATCGCGTGCCCGGCGGCGGCCAGCGCGCGCAGCTCGGCGACCAGACGGGCCTTCGCGCCGTAGTCGAGGCCGCGGGTCGGCTCGTCCAGGAGGAGCAGCGGCGGGCGGGCGGTGAGGACGACGGCCAGCGCGAGCGCCAGCCGCTGGCCCTCGGACAGGTCGCGGGGGTGGGTGGCGTCGGTGACGCCGGGCAGCAGCGCGGAGACCAGGGCGCGGCAGGCGCCGGGCGCGGCCTGCGCGTCCTGGTCGGCGGCGGCGCACTCGGCGGCGACGGTGTCGGCGTAGAGGAGGTCGCGCGGCTCCTGCGGGACCAGGCCGACGCGGCGGACCAGTTCGCGCGGCGGGGTGCGGTGCGGGACCGCGCCGCCGACGCGGACCTGTCCGGCCGAGGGCTGCACCAGGCCGACCAGCGAGCCGAGCAGGGTGGACTTGCCGGCCCCGTTGCGTCCCATCAGCGCGACGGTCTCGCCCGGGGCGACGGTCAGGTCCACGTCCCGCAGCGCCCGCACGCCGTCGCGGCGGACGCCGAGCCCGCGCACCTCGGCGACGACGGCGGCGTCCTCGGCGGGGACGGCGCCCCGGCGGCGACGGAGGCGCAGCCGCGACGCGGGGCGGGGCGCGGGTGCGGCCGTGTCGCTCGGGGCGCCCGGTGCGGAGGCGTCCGCGCCCGGCGCCTCGGCCGACGCGGGGGCTGACGCGGCGGTGGTCGTGCCCGGCGCGGTGGCCGATGTGGAGCCGGCGGAGGGGGCGGCCGGGGTGTGGGCGGCCAGGCGGTCGCGCAGGGGGGCCGCGCGGCGGCGGGCGTCGCGGACGGTGAGGGGGAGCGGGGACCAGCCGGCCAGCCGGCCCAGGTCCACCACCGGCGGGTACACCGGCGACACGGCCATGATGTCCGCCGGGGCGCCCAGCAGCGGGGCCGCGCCCGGGGCGGGCAGCAGGACGACCTGGTCGGCGTACTGGACGACGCGTTCGAGGCGGTGCTCGGCCAGCAGGACGGTCGTGCCGAGATCGTGCACGAGCCGCTGGAGGACGGCGAGCACCTCCTCGGCGGCCGCCGGGTCCAGCGCCGAGGTCGGCTCGTCCAGGACCAGCACCTGGGGGTGCGGGGTCAGGACGGAGCCGATCGCGACCCGCTGCTGCTGGCCGCCGGAGAGCGTGGCGATGGGACGGTCGCGCAGGGCGGCCAGGCCCAGCAGGTCGAGCGTCTCCTCCACGCGCCGCCGCATCACGTCCGGTGCGAGCCCCAACGACTCCATGCCGTAGGCGAGTTCGTCCTCGACGGTGTCGGTGACGAAGTGCGACAGCGGGTCCTGGCCCACGGTGCCGACCACGTCGGCCAGCTCACGCGGCTTGTGGGTGCGGGTGTCCCGGCCGGCCACGGTGACCCGGCCGCGCAGGGTGCCGCCGGTGAAGTGCGGCACCAGTCCGCTCACCGCGCCCAGGATCGTGGACTTGCCCACGCCGGACGGCCCGGCCAGCAGCACGAGTTCGCCCTCGGGCACCGTGAAGTCCACTGCGGCGACAGTGGGTTCGGGTACGCCGTCGTAGGTCACGGAGACGTCCTCGAAGCGGATCACGACGGCTCCTTGCGGGCGGTGGTTCCGGGGGCGGCGAAGGCGGGGGCCAGCGCGAGCAGTACGGCGGCGGCGGGCCACAGCGGCAGCGCGGGCGCGACCAGCGGGACGACCCCCGGGTGCAGGGCGTCCGGGTCGCGGGCGGCGGCCAGGGAGAGCAGCGCGGCGACCGCCACTCCGGAGCCGGCGACCAGACAGGAGCGCGGGTTCCAGGCGTCGGGGCGGTAACGGGTGCGCGGCGAACGGCGGCCGCCGAGCCGGAGCCCGGCCAGGGCGGCGGCGAGTCCGGCGAGGAGGACGGGCAGACCGTAGGTACCGCCCGCCGCGGTGAGCAGCCCGTACGTCCCCGCGCACACCCCGAGCAGACCGCCGAGGGTGAGGGCGGCGGTGGTGCGGCGCACGGCGGGGGCGACCTCGGCGGTGCGGCCGTAGCCGCGGGCGTCCATCGCGGCGGCCAGGGCCACGGAGCGCTCCAACGCGCCCTCCAGCACCGGCAGTCCGACGTGCACGAGGCCGCGCAGGCCCCGGTCGGGACGGCCGCGCAGCCGGCGGGCGGCGCGCAGCCTGCGGCCGTCGGCGACCAGGTGCGGGGCGAAGGTGAGCGCGACGACGACGGCGACGCCCATCTCGTAGAGCGCGCCGGGCAGCGACTTCAGGAGCCGGGCGGGCGCGGCGAGGGCGTTGGCCGCGCCGACGCAGACCAGCAGGGTGGCCAGTTTCAGGCCGTCGTACAGGGCGAACAGCAGCGCCTCCGCCGTCACCCGGCCGCCCAGCCGGATGCCCTGCGCCCAGTGCGGCAGCGGCGCCTCGGGCAGGGTGAGCAGGACGTGCGAGCCGGGGATCGGCGAGCCGAGCACGACGGCGAAGAACAGCCGGATGCCGAGCACGGCGAGCCCGAGCCGCACGAAGGCGGCGTACGAGCGGGCCGAGGGCGTGTTCGCCCGGCACGTCACTACGACGTACGCGGACACCGCGAGCAGCAGCCCCAGCAGCAGCGGGTTGCTGGTCCGGGTGGCCCCGATGCCGAGCGCCAGCGCCCACACCCACCACGCCCCGGCGTGCACACCGGCCGCCCGGCGCGCCCCCGAGCGGCCGGGCGCTTGGCGCGTGCCGGAGCGGCCGGGCGTGCCGCGCGGGCCGGGGGCGGCGGAC
>NZ_BAABKC010000046.1:0-79177 GCF_039543625.1 Streptomyces similanensis
CGGCGGCGGAGGCCCGCGGGGGCTCCGGCGGGGCGTTCGGCGGCGCGTCGGGCGGGGTGTCCCGCGGCGCCGCGGGGCGCGGCACGGGGTGCGCGTGCTTCGGGTGCGTCCCCCGGGCGTCCTGCGTCCCGTCGTCCATCTCCCGTGCCCCCTGAGCAGCCGTTCCGTCATCGTCATGGAGTCGATCCGCGAGTCAATCTAACGCCCCGGCAAGGGGAGTTCACGGTACGCGCGCGAAGGCGTGCGGAAGGCCGCCGGCCGGCGGCCGGCCGAAGCCCGCTCCCCCTTCTCTATCCATCTCGGACAACGGCGAACGCCGACAACGCCCACATGGAGCATGCCCACCCCTCCTTCACCGCCCTAACCTGCGAGAAAAGACGGAAAGCGTCCGGAGAACGCCTCGTACGCACCTGGTGCGCGGCCCCGCACAGGCCCGGCCCCGGTCGTACGTCCCCGCAAGATCTCATCAGGGAGCCCCCCATGACCGCACTTGAGCAGGAGCGCCGCGTCGTCACCGCCATCCCCGGCCCGAAGTCGCAGGAGCTGCAGGCCCGCCGTACCGCCGCGGTCGCGCAGGGCGTGGGCTCCACGCTGCCGGTCTTCGTCACCCGCGCCGGCGGCGGCATCATCGAGGACGTCGACGGCAACCGGATCATCGACTTCGGTTCCGGCATCGCCGTGACCAGCGTCGGCGCGTCCGCCGAGGCGGTCGTACGCCGCGCCTCCGCGCAGCTCGCCGACTTCACCCACACGTGTTTCATGGTCACGCCGTACGAGGGCTACGTGGCCGTCGCCGAGGCGCTGGCCGAGCTCACGCCGGGTGACCACGCGAAGAAGTCGGCCCTGTTCAACAGCGGCGCCGAGGCCGTCGAGAACGCGGTGAAGATCGCCCGCGCCTACACCAAGCGCCCGGCGGTCGTGGTCTTCGACCACGGCTACCACGGCCGCACCAACCTCACCATGGCGCTGACGGCGAAGAACATGCCGTACAAGCACGGCTTCGGCCCGTTCGCGCCCGAGGTCTACCGCGTCCCGGTCGCCTACGGCTACCGCTGGCCGACCGGCCCGGAGAACGCGGGCCCGGAGGCCGCCGCGCAGGCCATCGACCAGATCACCAAGCAGGTCGGCGCGGAGAACGTGGCCGCCATCATCATCGAGCCGGTGCTCGGCGAGGGCGGCTTCATCGAGCCGGCCAAGGGCTTCCTGCCCGCGGTCCGCCAGTTCGCCGCCGACCACGGCATCGTCTTCGTCGCCGACGAGATCCAGTCCGGCTTCTGCCGCACCGGCCAGTGGTTCGCCTGTGAGGACGAGGGCATCGTCCCGGACCTGATCACGACCGCGAAGGGCATCGCCGGCGGTCTGCCGCTGGCCGCCGTGACCGGCCGCGCCGAGATCATGGACGCCGCGCACGCCGGCGGCCTGGGCGGCACCTACGGCGGCAACCCGGTGGCCTGCGCGGGCGCGCTCGGCGCGATCGAGACGATGAAGGAGCTGGACCTCAACGGGAAGGCCCGGCGCATCGAGGAGGTCATGAAGGCCCGCCTGGGCGCCATGGCCGAGAAGTTCGACGCCATCGGCGAGATCCGGGGCCGCGGCGCGATGATCGCGATCGAGCTGGTCAAGGACCGCGACACCAAGGAGCCGAACCCGGAGGCGGCCGGCGCGCTCGCCAAGGCCTGCCACGCCGAGGGCCTGCTGGTGCTGACCTGCGGCACCTACGGCAACGTGCTGCGCTTCCTGCCCCCGCTGGTCATCGGCGAGGACCTGCTGAACGAGGGTCTCGACATCATCGAGCAGGCGTTCGCGCGCATCTGAGCGGTGGGTCCGCCCATCGGGCGCGCCCGGCGGCAGACCGTGTGAAGAAGGTGTGGGAGGAGGATGGCGGGTCGTCGTACCCGCTGTCCCCGGCCCCCCGGCTGCCGTAGGTTCTACGGCAGATGAGAGATACACCCGCCCACAGGGGACTGTGGGCGAACCCGGGCCGTGGCCTCCCCAGCTTCGACCTGGTCGTGCCTCGCGCACACCGGAGCCCCCGGGCTCCGGATCTCCTCACCGATCGGACGGTCGCCCGCCCCAAACCCCCCGGGGCGCGCGACGTTCCGTCCCGATCAGGACGGTCACCGCAGACGTTCGGACCGACCGTTCCCAGAAGGGCCGACGCGAATCCCCCCCTCGCGCCGGCCCTTCGGTGTGTCCGGGGCCGCCTTCCCCCGAGCGGCCGGGCGGTCCGGATCACACCGTGAGCCTGATCGCCTCGATCCACAGGTTGTTGTCGTGGGTGCCGACGTAGGTGAGGGTGAGCGCGTCCCCGGGGTTGTCGCACGCCATGCCGAGCCAGGCGCCGTCGTGGATGTAGGAGGTCTGGCAGAGGGTCTCGGCGCCCTTGTCGACGTTGATGGGGAAGCCCAGCATGTGCGGGGCGTCCTTCTTGGTGCTGCCGACGTAGTTGTCGACGCCGTCGTCGGCGCCCGCCCACGGATCGGGGAAGTATCCCGTGCCGTCGGTCGACGCGGGGTTGTGGACGAAGGCGGCCATGGAGGTGCCCTTGGTTCCGGACACGGCGACGTTGACGGCCGTGGTCGGCTTCCCCGAACCCACCGTGCCGGCCGTCCCGCCGTCACAGGCGACTTCGGACCAGCCCCGGCCCGCGGTGTAGATCCGGTAGCAGATGTGCTGTCTGCTCGGGTCCGTCGCGGCCAGTTGCTGCACGGCCGTCGCCGCGGTCCTCTCCGGCGCCTTCTCCTCCTTCTTCTTCTCGGAACCGCCGCCGCCCGACCCGCCTCCCGCCCCGGCTCCGTCGCCCTTCGCGGTTCCGTCGTCGCCGGCCTGCGGTGACGTGGTCGCGGCCGGGGGCGCCGGGACGTCGTCGGCCGGGGCCTTCGGAGCCTGGGAGGTCGGTGAGGCAGCGGGCGCGAGCGTGCTGCCGGCCTCGGCGGTCTTCTCGGTGGCACCGCTGGCGACGTTCGGCTTGTAGGCGATCCACAGCATGATGAAGGTGATGCCGAGAGCCAGGAACACGCCGAAGAACGTCGCGAGCCAGCGGGGCAGGAACCCGCGCTGGAGATACGTGCCCTCCACGTTCAGCGGCGTCGCACCCGACCGCTGCACCGCCAGGGTGTAGGGCCGCTGCTCCGCCGAACCGAACCAGATGATCTTCCGCGGCTTCAGCGTCGTCCCGACGAACACCGCGCGGCCCGGTTCGATCTGCACACTGCTCGGACGGATGTCGTACGACAGCTGATCACCGTTGTCGCTGCCGCTCACCGACGCGGTGACCTTGGTATTGCCCAGGTTGTCCACCGCGAGCCGCGGTCGGCCCCGGAACCGCCCCTTCACCGTCGGCGGCACGAGCTCCGCCCGCACCTCCGTGAACGGCGTGATCGTGAGGTTGCCCTCCGGGACCGTCACCGCCTCCGGATGCTCCGTCGGCGTGATCCGCACCGCGTACGGATTCGGACCCGCCGTCGCGTCCGGCGTGCGCGGCGGGGAGAAGGTCAGCTCCACCGACCCCGTCGTCCCCGGATACAACCGCAGCGTCTGCGGCTCCACGACGGCCCAGGGCGCGAGCGCGCCCACCGCCTCGAAGCGGTACTCGTCCACCACGTCGCTGGTGTTGCGCAGACGTAGCCGCACGGTCGTACTACCACCCGGGTCCACGGTCGCGGAGGCGGGCTCGAGGGAAGTCCAGAGGCTCACTCCCGGACTTTAAACATGGCGACAGCGCCGGGTCAGTAAGCCTCGGGGCACGACGCGTGCCCGAAGAGGCGGGACCGGTTGCACCCGGAGTTCCCCCGTCACGGGCCATGGCGTGCCGGGCTGGGAAGCTGTACGGCATGTCGGCCTCGCGAGATCAGCATCATCGGCACGCGCCCGCCGCCCGGGACGCGGCGCGCCCCACCCCGGCGCGGCGGGGCCGGGGAGGTCCGGCGGCCGCCGTGCTCGTCGGGCTGCCCGCCGTCCTCTTCGCCCTCATCACCTGGCAGGTCGTCGACGACGGGCCGCTGCTCGGCGCGGACCGGCGGCTCAGCCGTGCGCTGGTGGAGCCCGACCGCGCCTCCGAGCTGCTCTCCGACCTCGGGAACGTGCAGGTCGCGGTGCCGGTGCTGGTCCTGGTGCTCGGGTACGCCGCCTGGCGGGGGCGCGGGGCGGGGGTGGTGCGCTGGTGGGCGGCGCCGCTGGCGGCGGCCGTGCTCATGGCGGTGCTGCCCGCGTTCGTCGTGCCCGTCAAGGAATGGGCCGGTCGGCACGGCACCTCCGCCGTGCCGCCCGGCACCGGGTACTACCCCTCGGGGCACACCGCCACCGCGGCGGTCGCCTACGGGGGCGCGGTGCTGGTGCTCCTTCCGTGGCTGCGGTCGGCGCTCGCGCGGCGCGTCGCCGTGGGGGTCTGCGCCGCGCTGGTGCTGGCGGTCTCGTACGGGCTGGTGCGGCGCGGTTACCACTGGCCGCTGGACGTGGCGGCCAGCTGGTGTCTGTGCGCCGTGCTGCTGACCTGCCTGGGGCTGGTGCTGCGGCGGCTCAGCCGAAGTACGAGTCGAACGTGTTCTGGAACTGCCAGCCGCCGAACCGGTCCCAGTTGACCGACCAGGTCATCAGGCCGCGCAGGGCCGGCCAGGTGCCGTGGGTGGCGTAGGAGCCGCAGTTGGTCTTCTTCGTCAGGCAGTCCAGGGTCTTGGTGACCTCGGCGGGCGCGACGTAGCCGTTGCCCGCCTGGGTGGAGGCCGGCATGCCGATGGCGACCTGGTCGGGGCGGAGCGCCGGGAACACGTTGCCGGTGTCGCCGGCCACCGGGAAGCCGGTCAGCAGCATGTCGGTCATCGCGATGTGGAAGTCCGCGCCGCCCATGGAGTGGTACTGGTTGTCCAGGCCCATGATCGAGCCCGAGTTGTAGTCCTGGACGTGCAGCAGGGTCAGGTCGTCGCGCAGGGCGTAGATCACCGGGAGGTAGGCGCCGCAGCGCGGGTCCTGGCCGCCCCACTTGCCGCTGCCGTAGTACTGGTAGCCCATCTGGACGAAGAAGGTCTCCGGGGCCATCGTCAGCACGAACTTCGAGCCGTACTTGGCCTTGAGGGTCTTGATCGCCGAGATCAGGTTGACGATCACCGGTGTGGTCGGGTTCCTGAAGTCGGTGTCGCCCGTGTTCAGGGACAGCGAGTGGCCCTCGAAGTCGATGTCGAGGCCGTCCAGACCGTACTCGTCGATGATCCTGGAGACGGAGGAGACGAAGGTGTCCCGCGCGGCCGTGGTGGTCAGCTGGACCTGGCCGTTCTGGCCGCCGATGGAGATGAGGACCTTCTTGCCGGCCGCCTGCTTGGCCTTGATGGCGGCCTTGAAGTCGGCGTCGCTCTCCACGTTCGGGCACTCGGTGACCGGGCAGCGGGTGAAGCGGATGTCGCCGGAGGTGACCGAGGTCGGCTCGCCGAAGGCCAGGTCGATGACGTCCCAGCTGTCGGGGACGTCGGCCATGCGGGTGTAGCCGGAGCCGTTGGCGAAGCTGGCGTGCAGGTAGCCGACCAGGGCGTGGGCGGGCAGGCCGGAAGTGCCGCCCCCGCCGCCCGGGTTGCCCGGGTCCGCCGCGGTGGTCGCCGTCACCGCCGCCGACTTGGCGGACTCCCCCGCCGCGTTGACGGCGCTGACCTGGAAGCTGTAGGCGGTGGCGGCGGTCAGGCCGGTGACGGTGGCCGACGTGCCGGTCACCGTCTGGACCTTGGCGCCGTCGCGGTAGACCGCGTAGCTCGTCGCGCCGGTCGCCGCCGACCAGGACAGGGCCACGCTGGTGGCGGTGACGGTGCCGGTCCTCAGGCCGGCGGGCGCGGCGGGCGGCTGCTGGGTGGTGCCGCCGCCGGGGCCGGTGAGGGAGACGTCGTCGGCGTAGTAGGCGCCGGTGCCGTACCAGCCGTGCGTGTAGATCGTGACCTGGGTGGTGTTCGCGCCGGTCTTGAAGGTGGTGGTCAGCTGCTGCCAGTCGGCGGCGGACTGGGTCCAGCTGTAGCCGTCGGTGGTGCCGGTGCCGCTCGCGCCGAGGTAGACGTACGAGCCGCGCACCCAGCCGGAGAGCGTGTACTGCGCGTTGGGCTGCACGGCGACGGTCTGCGAGCACTGCGCGTTGTCGCTGCCGGCCGGGGTGGCCTGGAGCGCGGCCGTGCCGGTGCGCACGGGGCTGGTCACGGCCTTGCCGGCCGTGCAGGTCCAGCCGTCGAGGCCGGATTCGAAGCCGCCGTTGCGGGCGAGGTCCGCGTCGGCCGCCCGGGCGGTGGTCGACAGGGCGGTGAGGCCGGGGGCGGCCAGGAGCGTGGCGGTGAGCGCGGCGAGCAGCCGTCGCCTGGCCGTTCTGGATCTGTCGCGAACCTCGGGAACCACAAGTGCCTCCGGGCAGGGGGAATTTGGAGGGTGGGCGCCGCACAATTTGGTCCAGACCAATTGGGTTGTCAAGACCTGTGGCGGCGCCCGCCTCCGTACCTGCCGCGTCAGCTGTCGAAGCCGAGCCCCAGCTTGTCCATCGTCCGCAGCCACAGGTTGCGCCGCCCGCCGTGCGCGTCGGCCCTGGCCAGCGACCACTTGGTGAGCGCGATGCCGGTCCAGGCGAACGGCTCGGGCGGGAAGGGCAGCGGCTTCTTGCGGACCATCTCCAGCTCGGTGCGCTCGGTGCGCTCGCCCGACAGCAGGTCGAGCATCACCTCGGCGCCGAAGCGGGTCGCGCCGACCCCGAGGCCGGTGTAGCCCGCGGCGTAGGCGACCTTGTTCTGGTGGGCGGTGCCGAAGAACGCCGAGAAGCGCGAGCAGGTGTCGATCGCGCCGCCCCAGGTGTGCGTGAAGCGCACCCCCTCCAGCTGCGGGAAGCAGGTGAAGAAGTGGCCGGCGAGCTTGGCGTACGTCTCCGGGCGGTCGTCGTACTCGGCGCGCACCCGGCCGCCGTAGGGGTAGACCGCGTCGTAGCCGCCCCACAGGATCCGGTTGTCGGCGGAGAGCCGGAAGTAGTGGAACTGGTTGGCCGAGTCGCCGAGGCCCTGGCGGTTCTGCCAGCCGATCGACGCCAGCTGGCCGGCGGTGAGCGGCTCGGTCATCATCGCGTAGTCGTAGACCGGCACCGTGTAGGAGCGCACCCGCTTGACCAGGCTGGGGAAGATGTTGGTGCCCAGGGCGACCTGGCGGGCGCGGATGTGCCCGTAGGGGGTGCGGACGGCCATGCCGGCGCCGTACGGCTTGAGGGCGAGGGCCGGGGTGTGCTCGTAGATCCGCACCCCGAGGCGCAGGCAGGCCCGCTTCAGGCCCCAGGCGAGCTTGGCCGGGTGCAGCATGGCCACGCCCCGGCGGTCCCACAGCCCGGCCTCGAAGGTGGGCGAGGCGACCTGCTCGCGCACCGCGTCCCGGTCGAGGAACTCCAGGCCCTCGGCCAGCCCCTTGGCCGCCAGCTCGGTGTGCCACTCCTCCAGCTCCCGTGCCTGGTACGGCTCGGTGGCGACGTCGATCTCGCCGGTGCGCTCGAACTCGCAGTCGATGCCGTGCCGGGCGACCGCCTTCTCGATGGCGTCGAGGTTGCGGGCGCCCAGTTCCTCCAGCTTGTGGATCTCCGCGGGCCAGCGGGTGAGTCCGTTGGACAGGCCGTGGGTGAGGGAGGCGGCGCAGAAGCCGCCGTTGCGGCCGGAGGCGGCCCAGCCCGCCTCACGTCCCTCCACCAGCACCACGTCCGTGGCCGGGTCGCGCTCCTTGGCGATCAGCGCGGTCCACAGTCCGCTGTAGCCGCCGCCGACCACCAGCAGGTCGCAGGTCTCGGCGCCGGTCAGGGCGGGCTCGGGGCGGGGCCTGCCGGGGTCGTCCAGCCAGTACGCGACCGGCTGCGCTTCGGAAAGTGACGTGGTCCAACGGGTCATGGCGCCAGGGGCCATGATTTCAACTCCCTACAGAGTTATGACGGTCATGCCTTTTGCTTGTTGCGGCGATTCGAGATCGCCATGGAGGTCAGCACGAACAGTACGGCGACGACGAACATGGCCGTTCCGATCACGTTGATCTGGACGGGTGTGCCGCGCTGCGCCGAGCCCCACACGAACATCGGGAAGGTGACGGTGGAACCGGCGTTGAAATTGGTGATGATGAAATCGTCGAAGGAGAGCGCGAAGGCGAGCAGCGCGCCCGCGGCGATTCCGGGCGCCGCGATGGGCAGGGTGACCCGGAGGAAGGTCTGCAGCGGGCCGGCGTAGAGGTCCTGCGCGGCCTGCTCCAGCCTCGGGTCCATCGACATCACCCGTGCCTTGACGGCGGTGACGACGAAGCTGAGGCAGAACATGATGTGGGCGATGAGGATGGTCCAGAAGCCCAACTGGGCGCCCATGTTGAGGAACAGGGTGAGCAGCGAGGCGGCCATGACGACCTCGGGCATCGCCATCGGCAGGAAGATCAGCGAGTTCACGGCGCCGCGGGCGCGGAAGCGGTAGCGGACCAGCGCGAAGGCGATCATCGTGCCCAGCGCGGTGGCGCCCAGGGTCGCCCAGACGGCGATCTGGAGGCTGAGCGAGAGCGAGCCGCACATTCCGGCGACGCCGCACGGGTCCTTCCAGGCGTCGGTGGAGAATTGCTGCCACTCGTAATTGAAGCGGCCCTTGGGCTTGTTGAAGGAGAACACCGTGACGACGACGTTCGGCAGCAGCAGATAACCGAGCGTGATGAGTCCGGCGATGACGACGAGGCGGCGCTTGAGCCAGTTGACGAAGGGCATTTAGACGAGATCCTCCGTCCCGGACCTGCGGATGTAGACGGTGACCATGGCGAGAATGGCGGCCATGAGGATGAAGGAGAGCGCGGCGGCCGTCGGATAGTCGAGGATCCGCAGGAACTGCGACTGGATGACGTTGCCGACCATGCGGGTGTCGGTGGAGCCGAGCAGGTCGGCGTTGACGTAGTCGCCGGCGGCCGGGATGAAGGTGAGCAGGGTGCCGGAGACCACGCCGGGCATGGACAGCGGGAAGGTGACCTTGCGGAAGGTGGTCCAGGGCCGGGCGTAGAGGTCGCCGGCCGCCTCGTGCAGCCGCCCGTCGATCCGCTCCAGCGAGGTGTACAGCGGCAGGATCATGAACGGCAGGAAGTTGTACGTCAGTCCGCACACCACCGCGAGCGGGGTGGCCAGCACCCGGTCGCCCGCGGTCCAGCCGAGCCAGTTGGTGACGTCCAGGACGTGCAGGGTGTTCAGGGCGCCGACGACCGGGCCGCCGTCGGCGAGGATCGTCTTCCAGGCCAGGGTGCGGATCAGGAAGCTGGTGAAGAACGGCGCAATCACCAGGATCATGATCAGATTGCGCCAGCGGCCGGCGCGGAAGGCGATCAGATACGCCAGCGGATAGCCGAGCAGCAGGCACAGGATCGTCGCGGACGCCGCGTACAGCACCGAGCGGACGAACTGCGGCCAGTACTCGGACAGCGCGTCCCAGTAGGTCGCGAAGTGCCAGGTGACCTTGTAGCCCTGCTCCAGGGAACCGGTCTGCACGGAGGTGGAGGCCTGGTAGACCAGCGGCAGCGCGAAGAAGACGACCAGCCACAGGATGCCGGGCAGCAGCAGCCAGTACGGGGTGAGGCGGCCGCGCTTGCGCGGCGGCCTGGTCTCGGGGGCGGTGGGCGCGAGCGGGGGCGGCGCCTCGGTGGCGGCGGACATCAGGCGGCGTCCTCCTCGACACTCTCGACACCGGCGTCGATGGCCTGGGTGGCGTCGAGACCGAAGGTGTGCGCCGGGTTCCAGTGCAGGACGACCTCGGCGCCGGGGGTCAGGCGCGGGTCGCGGTCGACGTTCTGGGCGTAGACCTCGAAGCCGGAGCAGACCGGGCTGTCGATCACGTACTGGGTGGAGACTCCGATGAAGCTGGAGTCGGCGATGCGGCCGGTGATGCGGTTGCGGCCCTCGGGGATCTCGCCCGCGTCGTCGGCGTGGGCGAGGGCGATCTTCTCCGGCCGCACGCCCACCAGCACCTTCCCGCCGGCCGCGGCCTGGGCCGAACATCGCGCCGTGGGCAGGAACAGCTTGCCGCCGCCCGCGTTCAGGACGATCTCGTCGCCGCTCTTGAAGTCGACGTCGGCCTCGATGAAGTTGGAGGTGCCGAGGAAGTTGGCGACGAACGTGGTGCGCGGGTTCTCGTAGAGGTCGGCGGGCGAGCCGAGCTGCTCGACCCGGCCGGCGTTCATCACGGCGACCGTGTCGGCCATGGTCATGGCCTCCTCCTGGTCGTGCGTGACGTGCACGAAGGTGATGCCGACCTCGGTCTGGATGCGCTTGAGCTCCAGCTGCATCTGGCGGCGCAGCTTGAGGTCGAGGGCGCCGAGCGGCTCGTCCAGCAGCAGCACCTTGGGGTGGTTGATCAGGGCGCGGGCCACGGCCACGCGCTGCTGCTGGCCGCCGGAGAGCTGGTGCGGCTTCTTGCGCGCCTGCTCGCCGAGCTGGACCAGGTCGAGCATCTCCTCCACCTGCTTCTTCACGCTCTTGATGCCGCGCCGGCGCAGGCCGAAGGCGACGTTCTCGAAGATGTCGAGGTGCGGGAAGAGGGCGTAGGACTGGAAGACGGTGTTCACCGGGCGCTTGTAGGGCGGCAGGTGCGTCACGTCCTGGTCGCCGAGGTGGACGGTGCCCTGGCTGGGCTCCTCCAGGCCGGCGATCATGCGCAGGGTGGTGGTCTTGCCGCAGCCGGAGGCGCCGAGCAGGGCGAAGAAGGAGCCCTGCGGGACGGTCAGGTCCAGCGGGTGCACGGCGGTGAAGGCGCCGTAGCGCTTGCCGATCTGGGTGAGGCGGACGTCGCCGCTGTTGTCTGTCGTCGTGTTCATGGTCGTCACGCCCCTGTGAGCTTCGCGAACTTCTCTTCGTAGGCCGTCTCTTCCTTCTCGCCGAGGGCGCGGAAGGAGTGGGACCTGGCTGCCGTGTCCTTGGTGGGGACGATCAGCGGGTTGTCGGCCGCCGACGCGTCGATCTTCGCAAGGTAGGGCCGGACACCGTCGACGGGAGACACGTAGTTGACGTACGCGGCGAGCGCGGCCGCCTGCTCGGGCCGGTAGTAGAAGTCGATCAGCCGCTCGGCGTTGGTCTTGTGACGGGCCTTGTTGGGGACCAGCATGACGTCGGTGGAGGTCATGTAGCCGCCGGCCGGGATGACGTAGTCGATGGCCGGGTTGTCGGCCTTGAGCTGGACGACGTCGCCGCCCCAGGCGACGCAGGCGGCCAGGTCGCCCTTGCTGAGGTCGGAGGTGTAGTCGTTGCCGGTGAAGCGGCGGATCTGGCCCTTGTCGACCGCCTTCTGGAGGCGGGCGAGGGCCGCGTCGTAGTCGTCGTCGGTGACCTTGGCCGGGTCCTTGCCCATGTCGAGCAGGGTCATGCCGATGCTGTCGCGCATCTCCTGCAGGAAGCCGACCCGGCCCCTCAGCTTCGGGTTGTCGAGCAGGTCGGAGACCGACTTCACCTCGATGCCGTCGAGGGCCTTCTTGTTGAAGGCGATGACGGTGGAGACGCCCTGCCAGGGATAGCCGTAGGCGTGGCCGGGGTCCCAGTCGGGGCTGCGGAACTGCGCGGAGAGGTTGGCGAAGGCGTGCGGCAGGTTGGCCGGGTCGAGTTTCTGCACCCAGCCCAGCCGGATCACCCGGGCGGCCAGCCAGTCGGTGAGGACGATGATGTCGCGGCCGGTGTCCTGGCCGGCGGCGAGCTGCGGCTTGATCTTGCCGAAGAACTCGTTGTTGTCGTTGATGTCCTCGGTGTACTTGACCTGGACGCCGGTGCTCTTCGTGAACGCCTCCAGGGTCGGGTGGTGCTTGCCGCTGTCGTCCACGTCGATGTACTCGGGCCAGTTGGAGAAGTTCACGGTCTTCTCCTCGGCCGAGTGGTCCTCGGTCGCGGTGCCGCCCTGCGTCTTGCCGGCCGCGGGGATCCCGCAGGCGCTGAGCGCCCCGAGTCCGCCGACGGCGAGCGCGCCGCCCGCGCCGGCCCGCAGCAGCGACCGGCGGGTGAGGGCGGTCCTGCCGCCGGTCGGGCCGCGCCCGGCGGTGCGCGGCGGGGCCTGGGGCGGGCGGTCGGGCTCGTACTGCTCCATGCGCTGGTGCCCTTTCGGGAGGGGTCGGCCTGGTCGGACGGCCGGTGTGCTATCGGTCCCCGAAGACGGTGCGGTGCCAGTCCTTGCGGGGCACCGCGGTGTTGTCGAACATGACGTGCTTGATCTGTGTGTACTCCTCGAACGAGTACGCCGACATGTCCTTGCCGAAGCCGGACTGCTTGTGCCCGCCGTGCGGCATCTCGCTGATGATCGGGATGTGGTCGTTGACCCAGACGCAGCCCGCCTTGATCTCCCGGGTGGCCCGGTTGGCGCGGTAGACGTCGCGGCTCCAGGCGGAGGCGGCCAGACCGTACGGCGTGTCGTTGGCGAGCCGGATCCCCTCGTCGTCGCCGTCGAAGGGCAGTACGGCGAGGACGGGACCGAAGATCTCGGACTGGACGATCTCGCTGTCCTGGGGGGCGTCCGCGATCAGCGTCGGACGGTAGTAGGCGCCGTCCTTCAGCTCTCCGCCCGGGGCCTCGCCGCCGGTGACCACGCGGGCGTAGCCGCGGGCCCGGTCCACGAAGCCGGCGACGCGGTCGCGCTGGGCGTGCGAGATCAGCGGGCCGAGGTCGGTGCCGGGGGCGAACGGGTCGCCGAGGCGGACGGTCTCCATCAGGGCGGCGGTGCGCTCGACGAACGCCTCGTACAGGGGGCGCTGCACGTAGGCGCGAGTGGCGGCGGTGCAGTCCTGGCCGGTGTTGATGAGCGCGCCGGCGACCGCGCCGTGGACGGCGGCCTCCAGGTCGGCGTCGTCGAAGACGACGAACGGCGCCTTGCCGCCCAGCTCCAGGTGCAGGCGCTTGACGGTGGCGGTGGCGACCTCGGCGACCCGCTTGCCGACGGCGGTGGAGCCGGTGAAGGAGGTCATGGCCACGTCCGGGTGGCCGACCAGCCGCTCCCCCGCCTCCCGGCCGGTGCCGGTGACGATGTTCACGACGCCGTCCGGCAGGCCCGCCTCGGTGGCGGCCCGCGCGAACAGCAGCGAGGTCAGCGGGGTCAGCTCGGCCGGCTTCAGCACGATGGTGTTGCCGGCCGCGATCGCCGGGAGGATCTTCCAGGCGGCCATCTGGAGGGGGTAGTTCCAGGGGGCGATGGAGCCGACGACGCCGATCGGCTCGCGGCGCACATAGGAGGTGTGGTCGCCGGAGTACTCGCCCGCGGACTGTCCTTGCAGGTGCCGGGCGGCGCCCGCGAAGAACGCGGTGTTGTCCACGGTGCCCGGGACGTCGAACTCGCGGGTCAGCTTCAGCGGCTTGCCGCACTGGAGGGACTCGGCGCGGGCGAGGTCCTCGGCGTGCTCGGCGAGCACCGCGGCGAAGCGGTGCAGGGCGTCCGAGCGCTCGCCGGGGGTGGCGCCCGCCCAGCCGGGGAACGCCTCGCGGGCGGCGGCGACCGCGGCGTCGACGTCCTCGGCGCCGGCCAGGTCGTAGGTGTAGACGCCCGCACCGGTGGCGGGGTCGATCACGGTGTGGGTGCGGCCGGACGTGCCCTTCCTCAGGCGGCCGGCGATGTACTGCGCGCCGTCCGCGAAGCGGTCCTGCGCGGGGAATCGTTCCGGCGTGGCGGTGGCCGGGTTGTGCATGTCGCTCTCCTCCGCCGTCGCCCCGCGTCCTTGGGGGGCGGGTGGCGTAGCTCCAGCTCGATTTGAGTGCCGATCCTGACAGAGCAGGTAACCGCCAACAAGTGATTCCGTTGTTGCCTTTTGGTTACGCGACGGAATCTGTCGACCAGGTGTCGAGTCACCACGGAAAAGGCGGGACGGAGTGTCAGTGGTGCGTGCCACACTCGCGTGCATGGGAAGGATCGACTCTCAGGAATCCCTGATCAGGGAGGTGGGCGCGGGGGCGCGCGTGAAGTACCTGTACTTCTGGGGACACCGGCCGCGGCCCGACGGACAGGTGGGTCCGGGCTGCCTGAGTCAGTGGTGGCCGGCGCCGTTCACCGTCGACGGGGTGACGTACGCGACCGCGGAGCACTGGATGATGGCGGGCAAGGCGCGGCTGTTCCAGGACGCGGAGGCGGAGCGGCGGGTGCTGGCCGCGGGGCACCCGGCCGAGGCGAAGAACGCCGGACGGCTGGTGCGCGGCTTCGACGAGGAGGTGTGGGCGCGGGAGCGGTTCGACGTCGTGGTGGAGGGCAGCGTCCACAAGTTCGCCGCCCACCCCGGGCTGCGGGAGTTCCTGCTGAACACGGGCGAGCGGATCCTGGTGGAGGCCAGTCCGGTGGACCGCGTGTGGGGCATCGGCCTGGCCGGCGACGACGAGGCGGCGGCGGATCCGGCGCGGTGGCGGGGACCGAACCTGCTGGGCTTCGCGCTGATGGCGGCGCGGGAGCGGCTGCGGTAGCGGTAGCGGTGGCGGGGTGGTCGGGGCCGGGGTGCCGGTGAGGGCGACGGTGCCGATGAGGCCGGCGGTCCGGGGCGCGGGGCGGTGGGGTGCCGCGTCGCGGGGGCCGGCCCGGGCCCGCCCCCGCGGTGGCGTCAGAACGTGCTCGCGCTGCTCATGAAGCTCGCGAAGACGATGAAGCCGAGCAGCGGCAGCACCACCGTGGCGATGATGCCGCAGACCAGGCCGCCGGTGGCCGCGCCCTTGTTGGTGGCCTCCCCCCGGTTGGCCTTCCCGCGTCCGATGGCGCCGAAGATGATGGCGAGGATGCCCAGGATGATCCCGAAGAACCACAGGAAGAAGGTCAGGCTGCAGACCAGGCCGATGATGCCGAGCACCAGACCCGTGGTGCCCATGCCGTTGCTCGGCTGCGCGCCCATGCCGTAACCGGCGGCCGACGGGTAGCCCACCGGCGGCGCGGCCGGGTAGCCGTATCCCTGCTGCGCGTAGCCGGAGCCCGGCTGCTGCGGGAAGGCCGCTCCCGGCTGCTGGGCGTATCCGGCGCCCGGCTGCTGCGGGTAGCCGTAGCCCGGTGCGGACTGCGGGTGTCCGTATCCCTGGGCCGGCGGTGGCGGCGGCTGGGACGGCGGCCCGAATCCTTCGGGTGCGGGCTGGGTGTCGGACATGGTGTGGTCTCCCCTCCGTTGACGGTCAAGGCATCGTAATGGCCCTGATCGACACGGGGGCCGGGATGTTCCCAGGCTGTTGCGGAGCCGGTCGGCGCCGGTGACCGGCCGGTCCCCGCCCCGGCGGCCGGGACGGAGGTCCGCTCAGCGGTTCAGGGGGGCGGTGGCGGCCGGGCGCAGGGCGTCGTACGGGTCGTACGGGTCCGAGCGGTCCTCGTTCACGGCGGTCACGATCATCACGATCATGAAGACGAGCATGGCGACGCCGAGCACGATCCCGATGATGCCCATGACGAAACCGGCCTGCGCCTGACCGTGGTTGTCGGCCTCGCCCCGCTCCGCCCTGCGCCGGCCCTTGATGCCGAAGACCACGGCGAGGATGCCGAGGATCAGCGAGACCACGCCGTACAGGCAGAACAGGCAGCAGGCGAGGATGCCGAGCACCATGGCCGCCGTGCCCATGCCGTTCTGCGGGGCCATCGCCACCCCGGGCCAGCCGTAGGCCGGGTAGCCGCCCTGGCCGGGGTATCCCGGGTAACCGGGCTGCCCGGAGGGGTCGGGGTAGCCGTAGCCGCCGGGGCCGGTGGGGGCGATCGGCGGCGGGGGTATGGACGGCTCGCCGGCCGGGTCGCCCGGTCCGGCGCCCGCGGGGGCGCTGGGCGGCGGGTACTCGGAGAAGGGCATCGCGGCCATGGTGGCCTGGTCGTGCACGGACGACGGCGGCGCCGGCGGCACGGGCGGCCGGTCCTGGCCCGGGTGCGCGTCCTGCGGCCCCTTCTGCCCGGCGGAACCGCTCTCGGGCGGCGCCGCCCACGGGTTGCCGCCGGTTCCGGCGTCGCCGCCCGCCCCTGTTCCGTCCGTCATGTCGTCGTATCCCCCTCGGTCGAACGTCCCGCCATGCTACGGCCTGGTCCGCCTGCCCCCGACGGCCGGGCGGGCGCCCCCCGTACCGGGACCGGTCCCGGGCGGCGTCCGCACGTCCGGCCGTCCGGCCGCGCCTTCCCGCGGCCGGACGTGCGCCTACCATGGCCGTGCCCGTCGATCAGCCGATCACCGCACCGCCCGCGCCGGGCCGGTGCCCTGCCGGGGAGGGAATCCCTTGACCGTCCAGCCCGCGTCCCACGACCCGCACGCCTTCATCGCGGGGCTGCCCAAGGCCGAACTGCACGTGCACCACGTCGGCTCCGCCTCCCCCCGGATCGTCTCCGAGCTGGCCGCCCGGCACCCCGACTCCAAGGTCCCCACCGACCCCGAGGCGCTGGTCGACTACTTCACGTTCACGGACTTCGCCCACTTCATCCAGGTGTACCTGTCCGTGGTCGATCTGATCCGCACCCCGGAGGACGTACGGCTGCTGACGTACGAGATCGCCCGGGACATGGCCCGCCAGCAGGTGCGCTACGCCGAGCTGACCCTCACCCCGTTCTCCTCCACCCGCCGCGGCATCGACGAGCGGGCCTTCATGGAGGCGATCGAGGACGCCCGCAAGTCCGCCGAGGCCGACTTCGGGACCGTGCTGCGCTGGTGCTTCGACATCCCCGGCGAGGCCGGTCTGGAGTCGGCCGAGGAGACCGCCCGGCTGGCCACCGACGACCGGCTGCGGCCCGAGGGCCTGGTCTCCTTCGGGCTGGGCGGGCCGGAGACAGGAGTGCCCCGCCCCCAGTTCAAGCCGTACTTCGACCGGGCGATCGCGGCCGGGCTGCACTCGGTGCCGCACGCCGGGGAGACCACCGGCCCCGAGACGGTGTGGGACGCGCTGACCGAGCTGCGCGCCGAGCGCGTCGGCCACGGCACCAGCTCCGCCCGGGACCCGAGACTGCTCGCGCACCTGGCCGAGCACGGGATCGCGCTGGAGGTGTGCCCGACCTCCAACATCGCCACCCGCGCCGTGCGCACCCTGGACGAGCACCCGCTGCGGGCGTTCGTGGAGGCCGGCGTCCTGGTCACGATCAACTCCGACGACCCGCCGATGTTCGGCACCGACCTCAACAGCGAGTACGCCGTCGCCGCCCGCCTGCTCGACCTGGACGAACGGGGCCTGGCCGAGCTGGCGAAGAACGCGGTGCGCGCCTCCTTCCTCGACGAGGCGGGCAAGAGGCGGATCGCCGACGAGATCGACGCCTACACCGCGCGGTGGCTCGCCTCCTGAAGCGGGAGCGCGGGGGCCGTCCGGACGGGGTCCGGGCGGGGTCCGGACGGACAGGAGGCGCCGGCCCGGGGTCCGGGCAGGCGGGGTCCGGGCGGGCAGGAGACGCCGACGGGACACAATGGGGGCATGCAGACCGTGACCGCCGTGGCGCACCGCGGCGACCCCTACCGCGTCCGTGAGAACACGATCGCCTCGCTCCGCTCCGCGCTCGACCGGGGCGCGGACGCGGTGGAGATCGACGTACGGCTGACCCGGGACGGCGTCCCGGTGCTGCTGCACGACGACTCGCTGAAGCGGCTGTGGGGGCACGAGCGGCCGCTGCGCTCGCTGTCCGCCGAGGAGGTGCGCGGCCTGACGGACGGCCGGGTGCCGACGCTCGCGGACGCGCTCGCCGCGACGGCGGGCAGCCGGGTGATGGTCGATCTGCCCGGGGTGCGCGAGGTGCGGACGGTGCGGCGGATCATGGACGTGATCCGTGACTGCGGGGCGGCGGACCGGGTGTACTACTGCGCCGGCGCCGAGGCGATGCTGGCGGTCCGCGCGGCCGACCCGGCCGCCGAGATCGCCCTGACCTGGACGACGCTCGCGCCGCCCCGGGCCGGGCTGCTGGCGGCGGTGCGGCCGCGGTGGCTGAACTACCGGTTCGGCCTGGTGGACCGGGAGCTGGCGGCCCGCGTCCACCGCGACGGCCTGCTGCTGTCGGTGTGGACGCCGGACACCGCCCGCTCCCTGCGCCGCCTCCTGCGCGCCGGCGTCGACTCGATCACCACCAACCGCGTCGACCTGCTCTGCGCGCTGCGCGAGCGCTGAGCCGCGCCCACCGTCGCACCGCCCCGCCGCTCACCCCGCCTTGACCAGCCGTACGTCCGCCACGCCGAGCAGCCCGAGCAGCGGCACCCGGGCGGTGTGCTGGGCCGGGTCGACGACGAGGCCCGCGTCGCGGACGAGGTCGAGGAGGAGTTCGGCGAGCGGCATGACCATGTGCCGGCCCCAGCAGCGTTCGGAGGAGTGGCCGAAGGGCAGGTAGCCGGGGGTGGTGTCGGGGTCGAGCGTGTCCCAGCGCTCGGGGCGGAAGGCGTCGGGCTCGTCCCACAGGGCGGGGTCGCGGTGCGAGAGCAGCGGCAGCACCAGGACGTCGTCGTCCGCGCCGATCCTGGCGTCGAGGGCCGGGTACTCCGGTGAGGCGTTGCGCAGGATGTTCCACGACGGCGGCAGCAGGCGCAGGGACTCCAGGATGATGTTGCGGTTCGACACGCCGGCGGCGAAGGGCGCGCCGAGCCAGAGGGCGTTGGCGACGAGGGTGGAGATGGTGAAGCACACCGGGGCGGCGGCCCTGCGGTACATGCCCATCGCATAGCGGCGCTGCTGGTAGCCGACGGCGCCGGCGGCCCGCTCGCCGAGCGCGGTGAGGTCGCCGCCGGGCCGGGGCCAGCCGGGCAGGGCGGCGCCGACGCCGATCACGGACCAGGTGAGCCAGGTGGTCAGTTCGAGGTTGCGGCTCATCAGCATCCGCAGCCGGTACGGGTCGCGGCCGAGGATCAGGTCGCGCAGGAAGAGGTGGCCGGTCAGCGGCCAGACGCCGGACAGGTCCACGTCCTTGGGGCGGGGCCGCGCGAGGGCGTCGCGGACGTCGCCGCCGATGGTCCGGGTCACCGCCGACGCCTCGGTGCGCGAGATCGAGCGGCCGTGCAGCGGCTTGAACGTGGGCCGCTCGGTCTCGGTGGCGCGCCGCGCGGCCAGGATCCGGTCGGCGGCCTCGGGTCCGGCGACTCCGACGGTGTCGGGTTCCAGCCGGAAGACGTCCTGGCCGAGGTGGTCCCTCAGCAGGGCGGCCAGCCGCGGGGCGAGCACGGTGGTGCGGGCGCGCGGCTCGGACGACAGGGGCATACGGGTTCTCCGGGAGCGGTGGGAGCCGGCGCGGGGCGGCCGCGGGTGACGGCCACCGGTGGGCGGCCGCGGGTGGACGGCCGCGGGGTGATGCCCCCGCCGGGCGGTGGGCCGTGGTCGCCGGACGCGTGTGCACAGGTCACGCGCCGGGCGACGACGTCCTCCCGGCCGCTCGGCGGGGGCGGGCGCGCCGGATCAGTACCAGATGTACCAGGCGCTGGCCTTCAGGCTCTTGCGAGCCGTGACCTTGTTGCGAACGGCGAAGAGAAGCTTCATCACTGCACCTCCTCTCGGGGGCGGACTGTGGGACACGCGGCCTTCCCGGGCGAAGCCGTGAAGATCACGTGCGGTGGCTCGATGAGCCTTGCCCAAGTCCTTGAACAGATAATCAACGTCCTGGTCAGACGCGTGCCGTTCCGGGCCCCCTAAGGGGGAGACCCCGACAACGTCCGGATCCGGCAGGTGACTTGATACGGGTCGTCTCCGGGGCCGGCCCCTCCTCGGCGACGATCCGGCCCGCTCCGTACGGCCCGAGGATGACCGGTGACAGCCCCTCGCACCGACCGGCCCCAGGAGCAGCACATGCGTGCCCGTACCACCACTCTCACCGCCGCCCTCGTGCTGGCCCTGACGGCCGGCCCGCTGACCGCCGCCCAGGCGTCCACCGCACCCGCCGCCCCGGCCTCGAGCAGCGGCAGGGGCGCGCCGGTCGGGACGGCGCCGGACGCCGGGGCGCTGTCCGCCGCGATCGCCGGGCTGCCGGACCAGGACGCCACCGCCGCTCTCGTCCGGGTCGGCGGGACCGATGGCGTCTGGCGCGGCAGCGCGGGCGTGCACGACCTGGACAGCGCCGCGGCGGCCGACCCGGACGCCCGCTTCCGGGCCGGTTCCACCACGAAGGTGGTGACGGCCGCGCTCGTGCTGCGGCTCGCCGCGCAGGGGCGGATCGACCTGGGCACGCCGGTCCAGCACTATCTGCCGGCTCTGCTCACCCGTGCGTTCCGGCCCGTCACCGTACGGCAGTTGCTGAACCACACCAGCGGCATCCCGTCCGGCGACGGCTTCGGGGACTCCTTCGAGGAGCAGTACGCCCACCGCTTCGACACGCTGACGCCGCGTGAGGTGGTGGCGTCGGCGGTGGCGAAGGGGCCCGAGTTCGCGCCGGGCAACCGCCAGGACTATCTGAACATCAACTACACGATCCTCGGACTGCTGGTGGAGAAGGTGACCGGGCGGTCCTACGCCGACGAGGCGACCCGGCTCGTGCTGCGCCCCGCGGGGATGCGGGACACGTACTTCCCGGGCGACCAGCCGCGCATCGACGGTCCGCACAACCACGGCTACCAGGCGGTGCGGCAGGCCGACGGGACGACCCGGTTCGTCGACGTCACCGACTGGAACCAGGCGGACCGGTGGGCGGCGGGCGACATGATCTCCACCACCGCCGACCTGGAACGCCTGGTGCGCGCGCTGTTCTCGGGCCGCGTCGTGCCGCGGCCGCAACTGCGCGAGATGTTCACGCTCCCCCGGCACATCGAGGGCGCCGTCTACAGCGCGGGCCTCCAGCGCTTCGAGTACGGCGGCCGGGTGTACTGGCTCAAGTCGGGTGCCCGCTACGGCTACAGCACGATGATCGCCGCGACCCGCGACCTGAGCCGCACCCTGGTCTACTCGGTGAACTCCACCGACGCCAAGGGCGAGGAGATGAACCCGGTGGCCGAGCGGATCGCGCGGGCCGCCCTCAAGTAGCCGCCGGGACGGCGGCGGCGGGCGCGGTCAGTGCCTCCAGCCGCTTGATCCGGCGCCGCACGACGTACAGCGGCACGATGCCGAACACCCCGAAGGACATGTCGATCAGCGACCACCAGAAGGGGATGCCGCGCACCGGCCCGCAGATCAGGGCGAGCGGCACGATGCCGGCACAGGCGATCATGCCGAACTCCACGACCCAGATGTTGCGCACCGGGTCGCGGTAGGGGCCGTAGAAGGCGACGGCGATGACCAGGTGCGCGAAGGCCAGCCAGTCGGTGCCGTACAGCAGGAACGGGTAGTCGGCGTCGGCGGTGTCGAGGCCGTGCCGCACCCGCTCGATCCACTCCGTCAGCGCGGGCAGGTGTTCGGGCACGGACAGGGAGTTCAACAGGCTCTCGGTCCACCGCAGTTCGTGGACCAGCGGGAAGGCGGTGGCTCCGCTGAGCACCAGGCAGACGACGAAGAGAACCAGCCAGGCGCGGATGCCCTTGAGCAGGGCGGCTCTGTCGCTCATGGCAGGAGCGTACGCCTGACTTGAACATGTTCAAAAGTGGGGGGTCGGGCGCGGTGTCCCGGCCCCGGGCCGGACGCGGCACACCGGCGCGGCGCGGCCGGCCGCGCGCCCGGAGCGTGTTCAGGGGGCGGACATGCCCGGGCAGCGGTCGGCGGCGGGGCGGTCCCGGCCGCCGGTCCGCTCCGCGCCGAGCGCGTCGCGCAGTTCACCGCGCCGCCGGATGCCCAACTTCTTGTAGGCGCTGGTCAGATGGGTCTCCACGGTCCGTCGGGCCAGGTGCAGCGATGCGGCGATCTCGGTGTTCGTCCGCCCGGCGGCGGCCAGTTGGGCGATGCGCCGCTCGCTGCCGGTAAGGGCGGCCGAGCCGGTGCGGGCGGTGCCGGGACTGCGGGCGCCGACCGCGCGCAGCGCCTCCTCCGCCAGGACGCGCAGCCGTACCGCGCCCAGGCGTTCGGCGCGTTCCGCGGCCTCGCGCAGGCACTCCCTGGCCCGCGTCCGCTCCCCCGCGGCGGACAGCTGGCGGCCCCGGCCCAACAGCGCGGCCACCAGCTCCGGTTCGGCGCCGGACGGCGCGTCGCGCAGCAGCCGTACGGCCTCGTCGGCCAGTTCCAGGCCGCGCCGGCCGCCGGTGGCGGCGGCCAGCACCCGCAGGGCGCGGCCCACCGTGCGCGGGGTGTCCCACACCCGGGCCAGCCGCAGTTCCTCCTCGGCCAGCGCGAGCGCCTCGCGGGGAGCGCCGAGCGCGAGCCGGCACTCGGCGGCGGCCGTGCGCCACGGGGTGACGACCGGGCTGACCACCTCGCGGGCCGACTGACGGCGGCCGCACTCCAGGAAGTCGTGCAGCGCGCCCGCGTGGTCGCCGGCGGCGGCGCGCTGCGCGCCGCGCGCGTACAGGAACCGGTTCAGCTCGAAGGAGTCGGGCGCCGCCCCGAGGTCGAAGGCGTCGGCGAGCCGCCGTGCCTCGTCGGTGCGGCCCTGCGCCACGAGGGCGAGCAGGGTGTGGGCGTGGGTGTTGCCGGGCCCCGCGGCGAATCCGACCGGCGGCTCGCCCGGCAGCCGCCCGTACAGGCCGCGGGCCGCCTCGATGTCGGCGCGGGTGTTGAGCAGCGCCTGGTGCATCGGGTGCAGCAGGCCGGGCCGCTGGCCGGCCAGTCCGCGGTCCACCAGCCGGTCCGCCTCGTCGAGTTCGTCGGCCCACTGGGCGACCGCGGCGGCGGTGCCCAGCAGGAACGGCTCGGTCAGCGGGTCGGACGGTTCGGCGAGCAGTTCGCGCACCTGGCGCATCGCCTCCCGCGCGGAGGTGTGCCCGGCGGTGGCGGCGTGCCGGACCAGCAGCGCGCGGGCGGCGGGTCCGGACAGCTCGGGCGAGTGGGCGGCGGCCTCGCGCAGCAGGCCGTAGACGTCGCGCCGTACGGCCGAGTCCCAGTCGGAGAGCAGGGCGGAGGCGGTGCGCAGGGCGCCGACCAGTTCGGGGCGGTCGGTGAGCTGTCCGTCCACCGCGCACAGCACCTCCACGGCGGCGCGGGCCCTGCCGTGGCCGGCCAGCGCGGTGCCCAGGGCGACGGCCGCGCGCACCCGGTCCTGCGGGGTGCCGGGCTGCCGCAGCGCCTCGGTGAGGCGGGGTATCCCGGCAGCGGAGTCCCGGCAGGCGCACTCCAGCGAGCCCAGTTCGATCAGCAGCCGCTGCCTGCGTCCGCCGGTGAGCGGTTCGTCCAGGGCCCGGCGCAGGAAGGCCACGGCGTCCTGGGGGCGGTCCTCGCGCAGGGCGCGGTCGGCTGCCTCCTGGAGCACGTCCGTCGCCCAGGCGGCGCCCACCGGACCGGCGGGCAGCAGTTGCCTGGCCACCGCGTCGACGGGCGCGCCGTGGTGCAGCATCGCCTCGGCGACCGCCCGGTACGCCGTGCGCCGCCGGGCCGCGGAGACGCCGGTGAGCACCGCGTCCCGCAGCAGGGGGTGGGCGTAGCGGGGGCGGCCTTCGGCGTCCTTGCGCAGCAGTCCGAGGCCGGTCATGGCGGTGAGCCAGCCGGCCACCCGGGCCGGGTCGGCGCCGGCCAGCCCGGCGAGCAGCGCGGCGGGCGCCGTACCGGAGTGCCCGCCGACCGGTCCGCGTCCGCCCCGACGCCTTCCGTGACGGTCCTGGCGGTCGTGGGCGTCGGGCCCGCCGTGGCCGTCGTGGCCCGCGGTGGTGCGGTACCGGGGCGGCTGCGGGAGCCGGGGGTCGCGGTGCGGGGGCGGGGGCGCGGGGGCGCCGTCCGGGGTGGGCGCCTGGCCGCCCCGGCCGGGGAGATCGCCGTGTCCGCCGGGTGGACCGCTGCCCCAGCCAGGCAGGCCGGACCCGCCGGGAAGCCCGCTACCCCCGCCAGGCAGCCCGGACCCGCCGGGAAGGCCGCTGCCCCCGCCGGGAAGGGCGCTGCCCCAGCCGGGGAGGCCGCCGTCCCTGTCAGGGAGGCCACCGCTCCGGACGGGCAACCCGCCGTTTCCGCCGGGGAGATCACCGTGCCGGCCGGGCAGCCCGCCGGGCAGACCGCCGGACCCGCCGGACAGGCCGCTGCCCCCGCCGGTCGGACCACCGTCCCCGTCAGGGAGATCGCTGCGCCAGTCGGGCGAACCGCCGTACCCGCCAGGCAGATCGCTGCCCCCGCCGGGCGAACCGGCGTACCCGCTGGACAGATGGCCGTACCCGGCGGGCAGACCGCCGTACCCGCCGGACAGACCGCTGCCCCCGCCAGGCAGACCGCCGTACCCGCCGTGGACATCGTTGCCCCAGCCGGGCAGACCCCCGGACCCGCCCGAAACACCGCTGCCCCAACCGGGCAGACCGCCGTACCCGCCGGGAAGGCCGCTGCCCCAACCGGGCAGACCCCCGGACCCGCCGGGAAGGCCGCTGTCCCGGGCCGGGAGGCCGGCGTCCCGGGTCCAAGGGTCGCCGTCCCGGGTCCAGGGGTCGCCGTCCGAGGGGGAGCCGAAGGCGTGGTCGGGGGACCGCCGTCGGCTCGGGTCCTCGAACGCGCGGGCACCGCCCGTGCGATCCCGTCGCTCCGCAGCGCCTCCTAAACCGGCGGCGGCTCCCGGGCCCGGTTCCGCGCGGGCCCAGCCCTCGTCCAGGATGGCGAGCGACCGTGCCACCTCCGCGGTGCCGGGGCCCGCGCTGTCCAGCCACCACGACACGGCCGCCGGATAGGCGCCCGGATACAGGGCGGCCGTCGACTCGGGCACGGCCAGGTGCCCGTCCGGCCCGGCGAGGTCGTCCAGGAGGGCCCGCAGCAGCAGCGGGCTGCCCGCGCCGGCCCGTACGCAGTCGTCGGTCCAGGACGGCGGCGCGGCCGGGAAGCGGGCGCGCACCAGCCGGGCCGCCGAGTCCGCGGTGAGCGGGGCCAGGGTGCGGGTGTGCACGAGGGCGGGCGAGAGGGTGTGCGTGAAGCCGGGGCGGGGCGCGTCCACGTCGTACTGGCTGCGTTCGGTGACGGTCAGCAGGATCGGCAGCGACAGCCGGTCGACGTGCCGGGCGGTCTCCACCAGCCAGCGGTGGGAGGGCCCGTCGGCGAGGTGCACGTCGTCCACGGCCACCAGCAGCGGGCCCTCGGCGGCGTGCGCCCGCAGCGCCTGCCACAGCGACTCGGCCTGTTCACGCTCCCCCGTCGCACGCTCGAAGTCCGGGCACCGGCCGAGGAGTTGCCGTACGACGGCGAACGGGACGGGGTCCTCGCGGTCGGCGCGCGGCGAGCACCGGGCGCGCAGCACCCGCATGCCGTACGCCTCGGCGGCCCGCCCCGCGGCCTCCAGGACGGTGGTGCGGCCGGTGCCGGTCGCCCCGCGCAGCACCACGAGGGCGCCGGCGCCGGCCCGGGCGCGCGCGGCGCGGGCCGCGATCAGCGCGGCCGCCTCCCGGTGCTCGCGCGGCTGGTCGAACGGCCCCTCCCACACCTGCCCACACCCCCGTTCATGCGTTCGCTCGCACATCTGTCACACCCCTGTACACGCCGGCTGTCGCGATGGTTCACTCGGTTGCTTCCGCTGCGGTCCGGGCGCCGCCGCCTCGCTGCGCCGCGACACCGTCCGCAGACGTAGACGTCCCTGACCGCCGTCCGGTGGCGTGACAAGGCCCACTGGGGCCGACCGATCCGTCCTCGCGGGCAATCTAGTGGTCCCGTACGCCTCTTCTCGTGGTGCCCCTCGTGGTCTTCCACGATTGTGCGGGCACCTCCCCGCGCAGAAGTCTGGGAACCGCACGCCCCGTCACCGAACCCACACAGTCGACGGGCCCGCGGACATGGGGGAAGACGGTTGCTCAGCTCATCCGGCACCACCCGCCCCGGTACGGCCGGCTCCGCCGACCGGACACCGGTGGCAGTGCACGCCACGGACCCGATCCTGCGCGAGGGGGTACTCAGCCAACTGCGCCGGTATCCCGAGGTCGACCTCCGGGAGGAGGCCGCCGCAGGTCCGGGCACCGTCGCGCTGCTCGTCGACGACACCCTCGACGAGACCGCCCTGGCCCGGCTGCGCCGGCTGGTGCGCGGTGAGGGCGCGCGGGCGGTGCTCGTGGTCAGCTCGCTCAGGGAGGCCGGGCTGCTCGACGTGATCGAGTGCGGGGTCGGCGCCATCGTGTGGCGGCACGAGGCCACCGCGCACCGCCTGGTGCAGGCCGTGCTCGCGGCGGCGCGCGGCGACGGCGACCTGCCCGCCGACCTGCTCGGCCGGCTCATCGACCAGGTGGGCACCCTGCACCGCAACGCGGCCGGCCACCCCGGCGTGCCGGTCTCCGGACTCACCGCGCGCGAGGTGGACGTCCTGCGGCTGGTCGCCGAGGGGCTGGACACCGGGGAGATCGCCGGCAAGCTCTCCTACTCCGAACGCACCGTCAAGAACGTCATCCACGGTCTGACCACCCGGCTGCATCTGCGCAACCGGGCGCACGCCGTGGCGTACGCCCTCCGGGAGGGCTACATCTGATCCGCCGGGCAGGGGCGGGCGGCCGCTCGGGCAGCGCGGTGTGCCCCGCCGCCGTCCCCGGCACGCCTGCGGGCGCGGCCCTCGGGCAGGGCAGGATCGGTCACGGCGACCGGCGCGGCGGACCGGCGCGCCGGTTCGGCATGGCGCGATCGATGCGGTGAGGGCTCCGCGCGGGGCCGGCCGGACGACGGACATGGCACAGCACGGCAGGGCGGGAGCGCGACGGTGATCCACGAGGTGGACGAGGTTCTCAAAACCCTGCTCGGGGGTGGCGCGCTGGCCGGTTCCGGCATCGACGTCGCCTTCGACGCCCCCACCCGCGACTGGGCCGCCCGGCGCAACGCGCCGACGATCAACGCCTACCTCTACGACATCCGGGAGGACGTGGCCCGCCGCCAGCGCGGCCAGCTGCCCGTGGTCGACGACCGGGACGTGGTCGTCAAGCGGCGCCGGCCGCCCCGCTGGTTCCGGCTGTCCTACCTGGTGACGGCCTGGACCCGGCAGCCGCAGGACGAACACCGGCTGCTGTCGGCCGCGTTGGCCACCCTGCTGCCGCGCGAGCTGCTCGCGCCCTCGGAACTTGGCGGCCAGCTGGGCGCGTTGGGCATGGCCGTACCGCTGTCGGTGGCCGGCAGCCAGACGGAGTCACGGTCCCTGGCCGAGATCTGGTCCGCGCTCGGCGGCGAACTCAAGCCGTCCCTCGACCTGGTGGTCACCGTGCCGTTCCCCGCCTACCCCGACTACGACGCCGGTCCGCCCGTCACCGAGGGCGCGGTGGTGCGCGTACGCCGCCTGGACGACGGCGGCGCGGCCGAGCCGGAGGAGCGCGCCCACCGGCCCCCGCAGGTGGCGGCGGCCCGCGCCGCCCGCTCGGCGGCCCGACGCACCCGCGGCACGATCGGTACGACCGGTGCGACCAGTACGGGCGTGACGGGCGGGACGGGCGGCGTCGCCGGAACGGACGGCACGCCGTGACCGCCCCGAGCACCTCCGCGCCGCAGCCAGCCGGGGCCACGCCCGCCGCCCACGCCACCCAAGACACTCAGGCCGCTCAGGGCACTCAGGGCACTCAGAGCACTGAGGCCGCTCACGGCGCCGAAGCCGCCCAGACCCACGATCCCGCCGACGCGCTGCTCGTCCGCCTCACCGAGCTGCGCGAGCGGGTCGCCGCGCTGGTCGACGAGCGGTCCGCGGGCGACCCCACGGCCGGCGATCCGCTGCGTGGCCTGTATCTGTCGCCGGAGGCCGTGCAACGGCTGCTGCGCCCGGCGGAGTCCCGGCCCGGCGCGCTGCCGGACGCGGCGCCGGACCCGGCACCGGGCGCGCTGCCCGGCGCCCCGGCCGGCGCCCCCGCACCGGCCCAGGACCCGGTGTCCGGACTGTGCGCGCGGCTCGGTCTGACCGAGCTGGACGCCGCGCTCCTCCTCGTCTCCCTCGCCCCCGACCTCGACCGCACCTTCGAGCAGCTGTACGGCTACCTCAACGACGACGTCAGCCGTCGGCGGGCCACCGTCGCCCTCGCCCTCGACCTGTGTGGGATCCCCGTGCACTCGGCGCCCGCGCGGGCCCGGCTGCACCCCACGGCGCCCCTGGTCTCGCTCGGTCTGCTCGCCGTGGACGAGCCCGAACGCCCCTTCCTCAGCCGGTTGTTGCGGGTGCCCGACCGGGTGGTGTCGCATCTGCTCGGCGACGACACCCCCGACCCCGCGCTCGCCGCGTACCTGCGCCCGCTGCCCGAGCCGCCGTACGCGCTCGGCGCCGACGAGGACTTCGCCCGCTTCGCCGAACTGCTGGCCGCCCGGCTCGCCGCCGCTCCCCCGCTCACCGCGTATCTGCGCGAGAGCCGGGAGGGCGACGGCCTCTCCTGCGCCGCCACCGCCCTGCGCGCCGCGGGCCGGCCGGCCCTGCACTTCGCCGGGCCCGAGGACCGGGTGTCCGACCTGCTGCGCGAGGCCCGGCTGAGCGGCGGCGTGGTCGTCGTCTCCGCGTTGCCCGAGGAACCGGGCGCGTTGGTGCGGGAGTTGGCCGCGTCCGGTGTGCCCGCGCTGATCACCGGCCGCCGGCCGTACGACCCTCAGTGGTGCGACCACGGCGCCCCCGACCCGCTGGTCCTGGAGGCGCCCCGGCGCGGTACCGGGGCGGTGCTCGCCTGGGCGGCCGTGCTCGGGCCGGAGCCCGGTTTCGACCTGGCCGCCACCGTCGCGCCGTACCACCTCCCCGACGACCGGGTCGTCCGGGCCGCCCGCGCCGCGCGGGACCTCGCCGGTTTCGAGGGCGCCGAGCTGACCGCGGCCCATCTGCGCGCCGCCGCCCGCCGCCAGTCCGCCTCCGGCCTCGAACAGCACGCCCGCCGGATCCGCCCCGCCGTCGACTGGACCGACCTGGTGCTGCCCGATCGGCCCCTGCTCCAGCTGCGGGAACTCGCGCTGCGCGCCCGGCACCGCGACCGGGTGCTCGGCGACTGGCGGCTCAGCGCGGGCGGCGGCCGGGGCCGGGGCGTCCTCGGCCTGTTCGCGGGCGAGTCCGGCACCGGCAAGACGCTGTCGGCGGAGGTCGTCGCGGCCGAACTGGGCCTCGACCTCTACGTCGTGCAGCTGTCGTCCGTGGTCGACAAGTACGTCGGGGAGACCGAGAAGAACCTGGAACGGATCTTCACCGAGGCCGACCGCACCGACGCGGTGCTCCTCTTCGACGAGGCCGACGCCGTGTTCGGCAAGCGCTCGGAGGTGAAGGACTCGCACGACCGGTACGCCAACATGGAGAGCGCCTACCTGCTCCAGCGGCTGGAGTCGTTCGACGGCATCGCGCTGCTCACCACGAACCTGCGCGCCAACATCGACGAGGCGTTCACCCGGCGGCTCGACCTGGTGGTCGACTTCCCGTTCCCCGACGTCGAGCAGCGCCGCGCGCTGTGGTGGCACAGCCTCTCCCACGTGCCGTGCGGGGACGGCCTCGAACTGGGCTCGGTGGCGGTCGACTTCGAGCTGGCGGGCGGTTCGATCCGCAGCGCCGTGGTGACCGCCGCGTATCTCGCCGCCGGCCGCGGCGACGCGGTCACCGCGGCCGATCTGCTGGAGGGGGCCCGCCGCGAGTACCGCAAGGCGGGCCGGCTGCTGCCCGGCGACGGCTCCTGGTGACGACGGCCCTCGGTGATGACGGCCCTCGGTGATGACGGCCCTCGCTGACGACTGCTCCTGGTAGCGGCGGAGCCGGTCACCGGTCCGCCGCCTCCGGGGGGCTCAGTCCTGAACGCGCCACTTCTGGTTGGGCGTTCCGGCACACGTCCACAGCTGGAGCTTGGTCCCGTTGCCGGTGCCGTTGTCCACCGCGTCCACGCACTTGTTCGCCTGCGGGTTCACCAGGTCGCCCTGGGTGCTCAGCACGAACGTCTGCGCCGGGTTGCCGCTGCACCGGGCCAGCTGGATCGCCGCCCCGTCGTCCTTGGACCCCCACGCCACGTCCATGCACATGCCGAGCGAGCGCACGGTGCCGTCGCCGAGGAACTGCCACTTCTGGTTGGGGGTGCGCTTGCAGTCCCGGATCTGGAGCCGGGTGCCGTCCCGGCCCACGCCGTCCTGCCCGCCGGTGACGTCGACGCAGCGGTCGGACCCCTGCCCGATGATCAGCTGGCCCGCCGCCTCGGCGGGCTTGGGCTTCGGCTTGGGCTGGGACCCGCCACCGCCCGACCCGCCGGACGTGCCGGAACCGCCCGAGCCGCCGGAGGTGTCCGCCGGTGGCGGGGCCGCGGAGTGTCCTCCGCTCGGCTTCTCGCTCTCGCCGCCGCCCGGCGCCGGAGCCGGCTGCTCGGGCTGCTCCTGCGGGGGCGCCGAGACCAGCGGGCGGCTAGGCTCCGCGGAGGGTGCGAGCGTGTTGCCGGCGGCGGCGACCTTCTCGGTGGCGCCGGTGCTGACGTTGGGTTTGTAGGCGATCCACAGCATGGTGAAGGTGATGCCGAGAGCCAGGAACACGCCGAAGAACGTCGCCAGCCAGCGCGGCAGGAAGCCCCGCTGAAGGTAAGTGCCCTCCACCGGCAGCGGACTGGCCCCTGAGCGGTGCACGGCCAGGGTGTACGGCCGCTGCTCCTTCGACCCGAACCAGATGATCTTCCGCGGCTTCAGCGTCGCCTTCACGAACGCCGCACGACCGGGCTCGATCTGCACATTGCTCGGATGAAGGTCGTACGACAACTGATCACCGTTGTCGCTGCCGCTGACCGACGCCGTGACCTTCGTATTGCCGAGGTTGTCCACCGCGAGCCGCGGACGCCCCCGGAACCGCCCCTTCACCGTCGGCGGGACCAGCTCCGCCCGCACCTCCGTGAACGGCGTGATCGTGAGGTTGCCCTCCGGGACCGTCACCGCCTCCGGATGCTCCGTCGGCGTGATCCGCACCGCGTACGGATTCGGACCGGCCGTCGCGTCCGGAGTGCGCGGCGGCGCGAACGTCAGCTCCACCGTCCCCGTCGTACCCGGATACAGCCGCAGCGTCTGCGGCTCCACCGTCGTCCACGGCGCGATGTCGCCGACCGGCTCGAAACGGTACTCGTCCACGACGTCACCGGTATTGCGCAACCGCAGCCGCACACGCGTACTGCTGCCGGGGTCCACCGTCGCGGACGCCGGTTCCAGCGAGGTCCACAGACCTGCCATGTCAGCCACCCGCCTGGGGGATGATCAGCCATTCCTGGTCATCGGTGTTGGAGCAGTCGAAGATCGTGAGCGGGGTGTCGTTGCCGCCGGTGCTGTAACCCGACACGTCCAGGCACTTGTTGTCGCTGGCGAAGTTGCGGATCCAGTAGGCGCCGCTCGCCTGCTTCTGCGCCCACCACAGCTGGTTGTCGTTGGTGGTGCCGTCGCAGGTGTACTCGGCGACGGGCGTACGGATGGGCTCCGCACCGTAGTTGCGCAGGTCCATGCAGAACTGGTCCTTGACGTTGCGGATCAGGAAGAGGGGGGTGCCGCCGGGGCCGCCCTTCGGGAGGGTCACGTCCAGGTCCCACAGCTGGTTGTCGTGCGAGGTTCCGTCACACGTGTACTCGCGCACGGGCCCGGCCTTGGTGCCCTTGTCGTAGCCGGGGATGTCCGCGCACTTCTTGGTGGTGGTGTTGCGCAGCACGACGTTGGAGACGGGCACCACCGGCTTGGGCTTCTTCTTGGCCGGCGCGCCGCCGCCTCCACCGCCGCTGCCGCCGCCGGAACCGCCGTCGCCGCCCGAGCCGCGGTCGCCCTTGTCGTCGCCGCCGGACGACGGCTCGGCTGGCTGCTGCGGTGCGGAGGAGGGCGTCTCGGGTGCGGGCAGGACCGGGGAGGCCGACGGGGACGGCGCGAGCGTGCTGCCCGCCTCGGCGAGCTTCTCGGTGGCGCCGGTGGCGACCTTCGGCTTGTAGGCGATCCACAGCATGGTGAAGGTGATGCCCAGGGCCAGGAACACGCCGAAGAACGTCGCCAGCCAGCGCGGCAGGAACCCCCGCTGGACGTAAGTGCCCTCCACCGGCAGCGGATTGGCGCCGGAGCGCTGCACGGCCAGGGTGTACGGCCGCTGTTCCTTCGAGCCGAACCAGATGATCTTCCGCGGCTTCAGCGTCGCCTTCACGAACGCCGCACGGCCCGGCTCGATCTGCACATTGCTCGGATGAAGGTCGTACGACAACTGATCACCGTTGTCGCTGCCGCTCACCGACGCCGTGACCTTCGTATTGCCGAGATTGTCCACCGCGAGACGCGGACGGCCCCGGAAGCGTCCCTTCACGGTGGGCGGCACCAGCTCCGCCCGCACCTCCGTGAACGGCGTGATCGTGAGGTTGCCCTCCGGGACGGTGACCGCCTCCGGGTGTTCCGTCGGTGTGATCCGCACCGCGAACGGGTTCGGCCCCGCCGTCGCGTCCGGCGTGCGTGGTGGGCTGAAGGTCAGCTCCACCGTCCCCGTCGTACCGGGATACAGCCGCAGCGTCTGCGGCTCCACCGTCGTCCACGGCGCGATGTCGCCGACGGGTTCGAAGCGGTATTCGTCGACGACGTCACCGGTGTTGCGCAACCGCAGCCGCACACGGGTACTGCCGCCGGGGTCCACGGTCGCCGACGCCGGCTCCAGGGAAGTCCAAAGGCTCACCGGTCGACGCTATGGTGGGCCCCCTTCGCGCGTCAGGAGTCGCCGGGGCACGATCGCTGCCCGAAGGGGTGGGAACGGCAACCCTCCCGGGCCCGGCCGGAACCCGTGGGCTCCGGCCGGAAAGCGCGGACCGCGGCCGAAACACGGGGGCTCGGGCGGGCCGTGCAGGCGTGTCGGGGGGGGCTACTGGTCCGTCGCCGGGAGGGGCGGGTAGTCGTCGGCGGTCACCTCGCCGGGCTGGTCCTGGGAGACGACCCTGCCGCCGTGCAGTTGCCGGTACGTGGCCTCGTCCGCCGTCCCGGTGACCGGGAGGCCCATCGCCCGCTGGTAGAGCTCGATCCGGTCCTTCAGGGCGTCGTTGGAGGGGGCGTGCGCGCGGGGCTTGACGCCTTGCAGGTACTGCATGTTCGACCGGATGAAGAGGCTCTGCACGGTCACCACGTCGTCGGTGATCCGGTCGTAGGTGGCCCACAGCAGCACGCTGTTGAACCACACCACGTCGGGGTTGTCCTCGCCGGGCCGGATGCCGGCCGTGTTCTTGCCGAGGTGGGCCATCAGCAGGGCCGTCATGGTGGAGCGGCCCAGGTTGCCGAGGCCGTCCGTCTTGACCATGACCCCGTCGTAGATGCCGTCGACCTGCCGCTGCCAGCACTTCAGGGCCTCGACCGTCGCCGTGTCCATCATGCCCACGGTGTGGTGTTCGGTGAGCCGGCACGGCGAGTCCTGCGGGAACGTGGACAGCCTGACCTGGGCGAACTGCACGAACAGGTTCGGCCCGTCGCCCGGCCGGAAGGGGAGCGGACCGCGGGGCGCGTCCTTCTCCGTCTTCGCCGGCACTCCGCCGCCGTTCTTCGCCGCCGATCCGCCGGAGCCGTCCCCCTTGGCCCGGTCGTCGCCGCCACCGCCCGCCGGGAGGGCGAGCCCCGCCCCGCCGTCGTCCCCGTCCGCCGCGTCGCCGCCGGCGCCCCGGGACGCCCCGCCGGAGGGCGGCACGGCGATCGAGGGCATGGCGGTCGGCAGCGCGGTGGCGGCGGCCTCCGCCAGCTTCTCGGTGGCCACGCTGCGCACCTGGGGTCGGTAGGTGATCCAGAACATGCCGAAGGCGAGGGTGAGGGCCAGGGCGATGCCGAGGAGGGTGGCGAGCCAGCGCGGCAGGAACCCGCCCTGGAGGTAAGTGCCCTCCACCGGAAGGGGTTTCGCGCCGGAGCGCTGCACGGCCAGGGTGTACGGCCGCTGCTCCTTCGACCCGAACCAGATGATCTTCCGCGGCTTCAGCGTCGCCTTCACGAACGCCGCACGACCGGGCTCGATCTGGACATTGCTCGGATGAAGGTCGTACGACAACTGATCACCGTTGTCGCTGCCGCTCACCGACGCCGTGACCTTCGTATTGCCGAGGTTGTCCACCGCCAGCCGCGGACGCCCCCGGAACCGTCCCTTCACCGTCGGCGGCACCAGCTCCGCCCGCACCTCCGTGAACGGCGTGATCGTGAGGTTGCCCTCCGGGACCGTCACCGCCTCCGGATGCTCCGTCGGCGTGATCCGCACCGCGTACGGATTCGGACCGGCGGTCGCGTCCGGCGTGCGCGGCGTAGAGAAGGTCAGCTCCACCGTCCCCGTCGTACCGGGATACAGCCGCAGCGTCTGCGGCTCCACCGTCGTCCACGGCGCGATGTCGCCGACCGGCTCGAAACGGTACTCGTCCACGACGTCACCGGTATTGCGCAACCGCAGCCGCACACGCGTACTGCTGCCGGGGTCCACCGTCGCGGACGCCGGTTCGAGGGATGTCCAAAGGCTCACGCGAAGACGCTACGAACGCGCCACCACCTGGTCAGGAGTCTTCCGCGCACAGCCGGTGCCCGATCGGCCACCCCGCCCGGACCGGTCCGGCGACCCGCCGGGGCACCCGGGCCGGGCCACGGCCGACGCGCACGGCGGCCCGGGGTGGCGGCGGCGACGGCGCGCGCCGCCACCCCCGGCCGCCGTGCGCCGGACTGCCCTTGTGGGCAACGGGAATGCCCCCGACCCGGCACCGCAAGACGTTTCGGCCGACGCGCCTCGCGCGTGAGGCTGGACGAGATCCTTACTCGTACCCCGAGGAGCGCGGAGCATGCCTTCCTACCTGTCGCCCGGCGTCTACGTCGAGGAGGTGGCCAGCGGTTCGCGCCCGATCGAGGGAGTGGGCACCTCGGTGGCGGCCTTCGTGGGGCTCGCCCCGGCCGGACCGCTCAACGAGCCGACGCTGGTGACCAACTGGAGCCAGTACGTCGCGTCCTTCGGTGAGTTCACCGACGGGTACTACCTGGCCCACTCGGTCTACGGCTTCTTCCAGAACGGCGGCACCGCCGCCTACGTCGTGCGGGTCGGCGGCTCCAGCGAGGGCGCCGCCCTCGACGCGGACGCCTCGGCCGGCCGCAACGGCAAGTCCCCGGCCGCGGTGGGCGCTTCCGCCGCCCCGGCCGCGCTGCCCGCCGCCGAGCCGACGCAGATCGGCACGTTCGCGGTGACCGCCATCGCCTCCGCGCCCGGCGGCGGCTCGCTGAGCGTGGAGGTCGCCGACCCGGAGGGCGAGGGCCCGGCCGAGCGGTTCCGGCTGATCGTCAAGGACGGCGACAAGGCGGTCGAGACCTTCGACGTCACGGCCAAGAAGGGCGGCCGCAACTACGTCGTCACGCAGGTCAAGGAGCGCTCCAAGCTCATCACGGTGACCGAGACGGCGCCGGCCGCGCAGCTGGCCCGTCCCGACAACCAGACGGTGGCCGTGGCCGCCCCGGCGCCGGCTCCGGCCCCCGCCGTGCCGGCGGCCTCCGACCCGGTGCGCGACTCGCACCCGGGCCCGGCCTCGTACCTGGGCGACAGCGCGGACCGGACCGGGTTCGGCGGCCTGGAGGCCATCGACGAGGTGTCCATGGTCGCGGTGCCCGACCTGATGGCCGCCTACCAGCGCGGCGCGATCGACCTGGAGGCCGTCAAGGCGGTCCAGCTCGGTCTGATCGCGCACTGCGAGCTGATGGGCGACCGGGTCGCGGTCATCGACCCGCCGCCGGGGCTCAACGCCCGCCAGATCCGCGTCTGGCGGCAGGAGACCGCCGGCTACGACTCCAAGTACGCGGCCCTGTACTACCCGTGGATCAAGTCCTTCGACCCGAGCAGCGGTCAGACCCGGATGATCCCGCCGAGCGGCCACATCGCCGGCATCTGGGCCCGCAACGACGCCGAGCGCGGTGTGCACAAGGCGCCCGCCAACGAGGTCGTGCGCGGCGCGGTCGATCTGGAGACCCAGATCACCCGCGGCGAGCAGGACCTGCTCAACCCGATCGGCGTCAACTGCATCCGCGCCTTCCCCGGCCGCGGCATCCGCGTCTGGGGCGCCCGCACCCTCTCCTCCGACCCGGCCTGGCGCTACCTGAACATCCGCCGGTACTTCAACTACCTGGAGGAGTCGATCCTGATCGGCACCCAGTGGGTGGTGTTCGAGCCGAACGACCACGCGCTGTGGGCGCGCATCCGGCGCAACATCTCGGCGTTCCTGGTCAACGAGTGGCGCAGCGGCGCCCTGTTCGGACAGCGCCCCGAAGAGGCGTACTACGTCAAGTGCGACGAGGAGACCAACCCGCCGGAGTCGGTGGACGTCGGCCGGGTCGTCTGCGAGATCGGCATCGCGCCGGTCAAGCCGGCCGAGTTCGTGATCTTCCGGCTGGCCCAGTTCTCCAGCGGCAGCGGCGAGTTGGAGGAGTAGGCGCGAGCGCCGCTCCCCCCGTCGCCCTCAACACCCCTAGAAGGACAGCGAACTCATGAGTCTCCAGCCGGGTGACGCCCTCACCTCGCACAATTTCGGCCTCCAGATCGACGGTGTGATGGTCGAGTACCTGGCCGAGGTCAGCGGCCTCAGCATCGAGCAGGACGTCATCACCTACCAGCAGAACACCCCGGGCGGCCAGAACGTGGTCAAGAACCTGCCGGGTGTGAAGAAGAACGGCACCTGCACGGTGGTGCGCGGCATGACCCAGTCGGCGTCGTTCACCCAGTGGATCAACCAGTCGATCACCGGGCAGATGACCACCGCCCGCAAGAACGCCTCCATCATCATGATGGACTTCCAGAACAACCCGGTGAAGCGCTACCACCTGCGCAACGCCTGGTGCAGCAAGATCGACGCGAGCACGGTCAAGGCGGGCGAGGCCGCCGCCCTCACCGAGACCGTGACGATCACGTTCGAAGAACTGGTCATCGAGTAATGCGGCGATCGGCTGCCAGGCCCGGCGGCGCCGTCGCGCACGCCGGCCCGGACGCGGCGGAGTCCGCGCCGGAGCCGGCGGTGGCGGCGGCCCCGCCGCCGCAGCAGCAGCAGCAGCTCCCGCTCCAACAGGAGGCGCTGCGCACCGAGTTCCCCTTCCAGCTGCCCCGCGGGTACGTCGACGAGTCGGGCGCCGTGCACCGGGACGGGACGATGCGCCTGTCGACCGCGCGGGACGAACTCGTGCCGCTGCGGGACGTACGGGTGCAGGAGAACCCGGCGTACCTGTCGGTCGTGCTGCTCGGCCGGGTCATCACCCGGCTGGGCACGCTGCCCATGGTCCACGACGGGATCGTGGAGAACATGTTCGCCTCCGACCTGGCGTTCCTCCAGGACTTCTACCGCCAGATCAACGCGGAGGGACACACCCGCGCGGCCGTGCGGTGCCCGCACTGCGCGGAACCCTTCGAGGTGGAACTCGGCGGGAGCCGCCTGGGGGAATCGTGACGTACGCGACCGACCGGCTGCACGAGGAGATCGCGTACGTGGCCTACCACTTCCACTGGAGCATGGACGAGATCCTGGACCTCGAACACCACGACCGCCGCCGCTACACCGGCGAGATCGCGTCCCTGGTGACACGCGCCGGGGCGGAGGGCTGATCGATGGGTCTCCTGGACCGGTTCCGCGGACGGGCGGACGACGGACGTGCCGACGGGAACGCGGTCGGCTCCGGCGGCGAGGTGGCCGCCCCCTCGGTGCCTTCGGCGCCGTCGGGGACGGTGGCGGCGGTGGCGGTGGCCTCCGGCGGTGACGAGGGGCCGGCGGGCGGCGGCCGTGCGGTCGCGCCCGCGTCCTGGCCCGCGCTGCCCCCGATCCAGCGTGCGCTGGCCCCGAACCCGGCCGGTGTCGCCGACCGCGGCTTCGGCGGGCGGCTGCCCACCTGGCAGAACCCGACCTTCATGGGCACGGCCTCCCACTCCGTCCTGGACGGCCGCTCCAGCGCGCTGCTCGGCGGCGGTTCGGCGCACCCGCTGCCGGGCCGCCCGGTGACGGGCCTTGAGCGACCGGCGACGTCGCTGCCTTCGGCGACGCCCCCGGGCGCCGCCCAGGGGCCGTTGGTGCAACGCGCGCCGGCGGTGCCGCTGCGGTGGCTTGCGCCGCGTGGGGTGTCGGCGGGGACGTCTGCGCCGTCGGCGCCGGGTGCGCCGTCCTCATCGGCGCCGGGTGCGCCGTCGCCCGCGGGCGGTGGCGCTGCCGTACGGCCCGGTGGCGGTGCGCCAGGCTCCGCTCCCGGGGCGGCCGGTGGGGCCGTCCGTCCCACGGCGACCCCTGGGACCGTCCGCCCGGCCGCCGCGTCCGGGGCCGGATCTCCCGGTACGGCCGCCGCGGCGGCCGGTGGTACGGCCGGTGTCGCGGGCACGCCTGTTCTCCGGGCCGCCGCCCGGTCCTCGGCCGCCGCTGCCGCCGGGGCCGGTGCGCAGGGCGCCGCGGGCGGGTCGGCTCGTTCCGGTGGCGGGCCGGTCTCCGCGCCCGCGTCCGCGCCTGGTGGCGTGGGCCGTTCCGGTGCGTCCGGGTCCGCCGCCCTGGACTCGTCCCCGGCGGCTTCGGGGACGCCTGCCGCTGCGGGGGCTGCCGCCTCGGGGGCGGGCACTCCGGCGGTCGCGCCCGCGCCGGTTCCGCCCGTGGTGTCGCCCCGGGCGCCTCTCACGCCATCGGCGCCCCCGGCCCCGGCCGCCTCCGGGCTGCGGGTGAGCCCTGTCCGTACCGGACCGGCGGCCGCGACTCCTGCGGCGTCGCTCACCCGGACACACAGCAGGGTGCTTCCGGTGTCCCGGCGCATGGCCGCGTCCCCGGCCGCCGGTCCCGCGTCCGCTGCGGGGAAGGCCGCCGACTCCCGTGGTACGGCGAGCGGTTCGCCGACGCCGACCGCCGAGGGTGACAGCGGCCCCGCACCCGCGGCGCGGCGCGCCGAGCGGTCGTCCGAGGGGCCGGACGCGCCATCGGCGTCCGCCGCCGGGAGCGGGAGCACCAGTGATGGGCATGCCGGTAGCGGGAATGCCGGTGCGGTGCCGCCGGTGCAGCGGGCGGTGAGCCCGGCCGGTGTTCCGTCGTCCACCGACGCGGTCACCTCCGCAACCGCATCCGCAGCCACAGCCGCAGCCGCCTCCGCCGGGCTTCCGCCTTTGCCTCCCGTCGCCGCGCCCGCTTCCGGTCCGGTGACGGGCGAGGGCGCGGGCGGTGCCGTACGGCCGTCGGGCGCCGGTCCGGTGCCCGGGACGTCCGAGCGGCGGAGTGCGGGCGCGCCGGACGGCTCGGCGGGCTCGACGCCTCGGCCCTCGGCCGCGACGGGCGCCGGGAGTTCGGCCTCCGCCGCGGGCTCGGGCGCCGGGAGTTCGGCCTCCGCCGCGGGCTCGGGTGCCGGAGGGTCACGGCCCGCCGTGCAGCGCCGGACGTCGGACGGCGGCGGTCGTACGCCGCGTTCCGGTGCGACGCCGGGAACCGGCGCCCCGGTCCGTCCCCCGGCCGCCTCTTCCGGCACGACGCCGTCCGCGCCCGCTCCGCGCACTCCGGTGCGGGGTGAAGCCGCGTCGGGAGGCTCCGCGCGGGGCGCGCAGCCTCCGGCCGCCGATGTGCCCGTACAGCGGGCGCAGTCGGGTCCTGCCCCTACTCCGGCCGCTCCCTCGGCCGCGCCCGCGTCCGCTCCGGGGTCCGCTCCGGTGAGTGGAGCAGAGCCGGCCGCCTCGCCGCAGACCGCGCGCCCACCGGCTGCCGACCTGCCCGTACAGCGGGCGCAGGCGGCTCCTTCCGCGTCCGCCGCGCAGTCACCGGCGACCGCGCCCACGACCGCCGCCGGGCCCGCCACGCGTCCGGCCGCCCCCGCTGCCGCCGAGCCCTCCCGCCCGGCCGCCGGAACGTCCTCACCGGCCGCGGAGACCTCCCGAGCCGCCACGGAAACGGCCCGGTCGACCCCGCAGACCTCCCGGTCGGCCTCAGACGTCTCCCGGTCGGCCGGTCACTCCGCCGCCGAATCGTCCCCGTCGTCCGCCCCCGCGGCGGCTGCCCCGCGCTCGGCTGCGACGCCCGCCGCCGAGCCCTCGTCCGCCCCCGCGCCGGTCGTCCAGCGCAGCGCCGACCGTCGTGCGCCGCGTCTCGGACTCGGCGCGCCCGTCTCCGCGCGGCCCTCCGCAGCGGCGACCCCCGAGCCGTCCCGGCCGACCGCGCCGACCGCAGGCTCCGACACGGCCAAACGGTCCGACCTGCCCGTCCAGCGGGCCACCCCGGCCGACCGCACACCCGCGCAGCGGCCCGCGCTCCAGCCCCAGCCGCAGCCCCAGCCCGGCGAGTCCCACCGCCCCGCCGCTCAGCCGGGCGCAACGACCCACCCCGGCCCGGCGGCCGCCCCGACCCCGGCGCCCCAGTCGGCCCACACCGCACCGCACACCACACCGCACACCCAGCCGACGTCTCAGCCGAGCACGGGCACGGGCACGGGCACGCACCCGAACCCGCACCCGAGCACACCCGCCGCCGCTCCGGGAACGTCCCCGGCCCGGACCACCGCCCCAGGTCAGCCCGGCCCGGCGGTAAAGGCAGCCCCAACCGCCGCCCACCGCCCGGCGGTTCAGCGCAGCGCACCCCCCACGGCCACGGCGCAGCCCGCACCCCGGCACACCGCGTCTCCCGACCCGAGTTCACCCGTCACACCCGCCCCCACGCCTCCGGTCGCCGTCCAGCGCACGTCCGCCTCCGCAGTCACCGCTCCCGCACCCGCCCGACGCCGCTCCCCCGTGGGAGCGCCACTGCCCACGGTCCCGGCCGACGGCGCCCCGCTCGCCACCCCGGCGGCCCCCGCCCTGCCCACGGTGTCCGTCCCCGTCGCCGTACAACGGGCGGCGGCCACGGCTCTCCCCGTCACGCCCCCCGGCGGCGACACACCCGGCCCGGCGGCCGCCCCGGCGACTCCGCCCCCGGCCTCCGCCGCCTTCCCGGCGACCGCACACCCGGCAGCCGCACACCCGATCCCTGCCTTCCCGGCAGCCGCACACCCGGCCGCCGCCCTCCCGGTAGCCCGCCTCACACCCCCCACCCCGCCGCCCCTCCCCGTGGTCCAGCGCGCCCCCCAGCTCCACAAACCCGCACCGCCGGCCACCCACACGACCCACACGACCCACGCGGCCGCCGTCCCGCACCCGCACACCACCGCCACAGCCGCCTCGCACACCCCCACACCCGTAACCACGCACCGAACCCCGGTCCCGCCCCCTCCCCCGCCGACCCACACCTCCCGTGCCGCCGCACCCCCGCCCGCCGACGCCACCGCGCCGCCGGAGTACACGGCGATCCCGCCGGGCGGCTTCGACCCGAGGGAGCTGACCGACTTCCAGCTCGACGAGCTGGTGCACCGGATCATCGGCCGCGTCACCCGGCTGATCCGCACCGAACTGCGCCTGGACCGCGAGCGGATCGGCAAGCTCCGCGATCCGCGCCGCTGAGCACCCCCGCGGCACGCGATCGCCGGGCGCCGACCGCCCACCAGGAACGACGGAAACCGAAAGAAAGGCCCACCCTCGATGTCCCGCCAGGACCCGGGCTCCACCATCTGGTTCACCCTCAGCATCGACGGCGAGAGCCTCGGCTACTTCAACGGCTGCGAGGGCCTGTCGTCCCAGGTGGAGGTCGAGCACCGCCAGGAGGGCGGCAACAACGGCTTCGTATGGCACCTGCCGACGCGCGTCACGTTCTCCACCATCCGGCTGACCCGCCCGCTCACCCCCGACACGGCCAAGGTCGCCAAGTGGATCTCGTCCGTGCAGACCGGCATCAAGCGGCCCACCGCGCAGATCACGGCGCTGCGCGCGGACGGCTCCGAGGTGGCCCGCTGGGGGCTGATCGACGTGCTGCCGGTGAGCTGGACCGGTCCCACGCTCGATCCCGCGAGCCCGGCCGTGGCGACCGAGGTGCTGGAGATCGCCCACCACGGGTTCACGGACTGAGGGGAAGCGGACACATGGCGAAAGGCAGCAGGGGCGGCGCGGGCAAGAGCCTGGTGCGGGCCACGCTCGCGATCCACCAGCCGCCCAAGGGCAAGAGCAGGACGCCCGGCGGGATCATCAAGACGTTCGGCTTCGACTTCAACCCGGCGCAGCTGTCGATGACGCGGCGCGCCAACTGGAAGGTCACCCCGGCCCAGATCGAACGCAAGGGCCCCCTCCCGGAGTTCATGGGCGCCGATCCGCGCGAGATGAGCCTGGAGATCTTCCTGGACTCCTCCGACGACCCGACGAGCAACTCGGTGCTGAAGAAGGTCGAGTCGCTGCTGTCGTGCTGCGAGGTGACGTCGCAGAGCGTGGCGGCCAAGCAGCCGTCGCCGCCGTGGGTGGTCTTCCAGTGGGGGTCGTTCTCGACGGCCCGTTTCACGGCGTACGTCAGCTCGGTGGAGGCCAGTTACACGCTGTTCGGGACGACGGGCGTGCCGATCCGCGCCACCTGCCGGATGCAGCTGCACGAGATCCCGAGCCGGACCAAGGGGCAGAACCCGACCTCGGGCGCGCTCACCGCGCAGCGGGTGCACCGGGTGGTGGCGGGCGACTCGCTCCAGTCGCTGGCCTGGCGGGAGTACGGCAACGCGGCCGCCTGGCGGGCCATCGCCGAGGTCAACGGCATCGACGACCCGCAGTGTCTGCCGACCGGCACCGAGCTGATCATGCCGGCCGCCGAGGAGGTGCGTACCTGATGGTGCAGTCCGCTTTCTCCAACGTCATCGACGTGCGGGTCGGGGGCGCCAAGCTGCCGCCCGAGTACGCCGCCGACCTCGTGGACAGCTACGTCGACCAGGGTGTGGGCGTCCCGGCGGCGTTCCGGCTGACCTTCCGCGACCCCTACCGGCTGCTGCTGGGCGACCTGGGCATCACGTTCGGCACGAAGGTGGTGCTGGCGCCGGTGGCCGACGGCGACGGGGCCGGCGATCCGCTGCTGACCGGCGAGGTGACCGGTCTGGAGGCCGACTACGACGGCACCGGCAGCTTCACCGTCGTCCGCGGCTACGACCTCGGGCACCGGCTGCTGCGCCGGCGCCGGGTGGCGGCGTACCGCAACCAGAGCGCCTCCGACATCGCCCGCAAGCTGGCCGCGCAGGACGGGGTGCCGGTCGGGAAGATCGAGTCGACGCGGACGGTGTACGAGTTCATCAGCCAGTCCAACGTGACCGACTGGGACTTCCTGGCGCGGCTGGCCGACGAGAACGAGATGGTCATGTCGGTCGACGCGAAGGGGAAGTTCCAGTTCGTCAAGCCGAAGTCGGCGTCCGGGGCGCCGTCGCCGAGCACCGACGGCGAGAAGAGCCCGTTCGTGCTCCAGGCCGGGCACGACATCCTGCGGCTGCGGGCCGCGGTCACCGCCTCCGACCAGGTGGGCAAGGTGGAGGCGCGCGGCTGGGACGTGACGACGAAGAAGAAGCTGACGGCGACCGCGCCGGCCACCGCCAACCCGGGCATCACCATCGGCACCACGCCGGGAGCCGCGGCCGGGAAGTTCGGGGCGGCGAAGCTGGTGGAGACGGGCACGCCCTACGACAAGCAGAACGAGGTGAAGTTCGCGGCCGACGCGCTCGCCGACGACGTGACCGGCTCGTTCGGCGAGCTGGAGGTCGTCGCGCGCGGAAATCCGCTGCTGCGGCCGGGAGTTCCGGTGGCGCTCGCGGAGGTCGGCGTGCCCTTCGAGGGCAAGTACACGGTGACCTCGGTGCGGCACGTGTTCGGCGACGGCAAGCACTACGAGGTGTGGGTGACGGTCAGCGGCCGGCAGTGGCGTTCGCTGTACGGGCTGGCCTCGGGCGGTTCGGACACCGCGCCCCGGCTGCCGAGTGTGGCCAACGCGCTGGTGACGGACGTGAACGATCCGCTGAAGCAGGGCCGGGTGCGGTTGCAGTTCCCGTGGCTGGACGACACGTATGTCAGCGACTGGACGCGGACCGTGCAGATGGGCGGTCTCGGCGGCGGCGGGATCTTCCCGCTGGACGTCAACGACGAGGTGCTGGTCGCCTTCGACCGGGGCGCGCTGGACCATCCGTTCGTCATCGGCGGGCTGTACAACGGCCGGGACAAGCCGACCGTGGTCGGTGACGTGCCGCTGCACGACACCGTGCGCAAGAAGGCCAGCCGGCACACCGTCTCCGACCGCGACGGCAACCGCATGGACCTGCTCAGCCAGAAGACCGGCCTGCGCAAGCAGGGGGTGCGGCTGGTGTCCGGGGACAAGCGGCTGACCATCAACCTGGACCGGACGAAGACCGAGATCATCGTGGACAGCAAGGGCTCGGTGACGATCAAGGGCAGCCGGTCGGTGTCGGTGGAGGCGGGCACCGACCTGTCGCTGACCGCCGGGCGCAGCCTGACCCTCAAGAGCGGCGGCCCGCTCAGCATCCAGAGCGCGAGCATGGTCAACATGCGGGCCGCGGGCGAGATCGGGGTCGTCACCGGGGGCGCGCTGAACCTGACGGCGGGCGGCATCGCCAACCTCACCGGCGGGGGCACCGTGCAGATCACCTCGGCCGCCAACACGACGATCAAGGCGCCGACCACGATGGTGGCCTCGCCCGTGTTCGGTGTGACCACCATCCCGGTGCCGATGGTGATTCCGTGAACAACCGTATTTCTCCGAGTGGTTGCCGGGTTCCCGGAAGGCGGGTGGGTCGCTGATGGCCGAGCAGTTCGTCGGGTCCGGGTGGTCGTTCCCGCTGCGGATCGGGCCGACCGGCGGTATCGCGCTGGTCAGCGGGGAGCGGGAGATCGAGGAGGCGATCCGGCTGGTGCTGTCGACCGCGCCGGGCGAACGGCCGATGCGGCCCGACTTCGGCTGCGCCATCCACGACCTGGTCTTCGCCCCGGTCAACGAGCAGACCGCGGGCCGCATCCAGCACGAGGTGCACGCCAGCCTGGACCGCTGGGAGCCGCGGATCGAGGTGGACGACGTGGAGGTGACGGCGGGCGGCGACCGCAGCGTCCTCTACATCGACGTGCGCTACTCGATCCGCGGCACCAACAACCCGCGCAGCCTCGTCTTCCCCTTCTACGTCATTCCGTCCCACGACGAGCCGGAGGGCCGCGGCCCCTCCCCGGCTCCGGAAAGCGACCGCTGATGGCACTGCCCTCCCCCAACCTCGACGACCGCCGCTTCCAGCAGTTCGTCGACGACGCCAAGCGCTACATCCAGCAGCGCGCGCCGGAATGGACCGACCACAACGTCTCCGACCCGGGCGTCACCCTGGTCGAGACGGTGGCCCACATGGCCGACCAGATCGTCTACCGGCTCAACCGGGTGCCGGACAAGAACCACCTGGCCTTCCTGGACCTGGTCGGGATCACCCTGTTCCCGCCGTCCGCGGCCCGCACCGACGTCACGTTCTGGCTGGCGGCGCCGCAGGAGGAGCCGGTGGCGGTGCCGATCGGCACCGAGGTCGCCACCCTGCGCACCGAGAGCGAGGAGGCCGTCGTCTTCGCCACCGAGCGCGAACTGAGCGTGGTGCCGAGCGAGTTGCGGCATCTGCTGGTGCAGCACCAGGGCGAGGCGGCGGTGGACCGTACGCACGACCTGGCCGAGGAGGGCAAGGACCTGCTGTGCTTCGCCGAGTCGCCCGACCCCGGCGACTGCATGCTGCTCGGGCTGTCCGCCGCGGTGCCGCACTGCGCCGTCGCGCTGGACCTGGACAGCCGGGTGGACGGCGTCGGCGTGGACCCGCGCCAGCCGCCGCTGGTGTGGGAGGCGTGGACGGCGGACGGCTGGCGGCCGTGCGAGGTCGACCGGGACGGCACGGGCGGTCTCAACCGGCCCGGCGAGGTGATCCTGCACGTCCCCGGCGGACACGTGCTCTCGCGCAACGCCGGTCAGGAGGCGGGCTGGCTGCGCTGCCGGGTCACCGAGCCCCACCCCGGCCAGCCGTTCTACACCACCTCGCCGACGGTCCGCGCCGCCGAGGCGTTCACCGTCGGCGGCACCACCGCCGTCGTGCACGCCGAAACGGTGTACGACGAGGCGCTCGGCGAGTCGACCGGGCTGCCCGGGCAGCGGCTGCGCCTGACGCACGCGCCCGTGGTCGGCGACGATCCGCCGGTGCTGTTGCAGACCGCCGAGCACGAGGGCTGGCGGGACTGGCGGGTGGTGCCGAACTTCGCCGCCTCCGGACCCGAGGACCGGCACGTCACCCTGGACGCCACCACCGGCGAGATCGCCTTCGGACCCGCGGTGCGCGAACCGGACGGCTCGCTGCGCCAGTACGGCGCGGTGGCGCCCAAGGGCTCCCCGATCCGCGCCCACCGCTACCGCACCGGCGGCGGCCGGGCGGGGAACGTGGCCCGCGGCGCGGTGCAGATCCTGCGCACCTCGATCCCGTACGTCTCGGAGGTCGTCAACCGCGAGGCGGCGCGCGGCGGCGTCGACGGGGAGACCGTGGCGGAGGCCAAGGTCCGCGCGCCGATCACGCTGCGCGCCCAGGAGCGTGCGGTGACCCTGCGCGACTACGAGGAGCTGGCCCGCCGGGCCGCGCCGGAGACGGCGCGCATCACCTGCCTGGAGGGCGAGGAGGGCGAGCACGGCGCCTACGCGGTCAGGGTGCTGGTGGTGCCGCAGGCCGTCGCCGACCCGGGCGGCCGGCTCCGCTTCGAGCAACTGGTGCCCGGCGACGCCCTGCTGGACCGGATCACCCGGCACCTGGACGAACGGCGCCTGATCGGGACCCGGTTGGCGGTGGGGCCGCCGTACTACCAGGGTGTGACGGTGGTGGCGACGGTGCACGCCTTCCGGGGCGTGGACACCGACCGGGTGCGCCGCGACGCCCACGACGCGCTCTACCGGCACCTCGACCCGCTCACCGGCGGCGCCGACGGGGCCGGCTGGCCCTTCGGGCGGCCCGTCCAGTCCGGCGAGGTGTTCGCGGTGCTCCAGCGGGTGCCGGGGGTTGAGCTGGTCGACCAGGTGGTGCTGCACCCCGCCGACCCGCTGACCGGCAAGCGCGGCGAGGCCACGGACCGCATCGACCTGTCCCGTCCCTCGCTGGTGTTCTCCTTCGACCACCGGGTGCGTGTGATCGGGGACGGTGCCTGATGCGGGGCTCCATCGACGGTCTCGGCTCGTCCGCGCCGATCGGCATGATGCTGCCGGCGGTGTTCGCCGACGACGACCTCGCGCAGCGCTTCGTCGGCGGTCTGGACGAGGTGATGGCGCCGATCCTGAGCGTGCTGGACTGCCTGGACACGTATTTCCGCCCGTCCGTCGCCCCGCTGGACTTCGTCCGCTGGCTGGCCGGCTGGGTCGGCGCGGAGACCGAGGGCGGCGAACCGGAGCCGCTGCTGCGCGCGGCGGTGGCCGCGGCGGCGTATCTGCACCGCATCCGCGGCACCCGGCGCGGGCTGTCGGAGGCGGTGCGGCTGGCCTTCGGCGTGGTGCCGGAGATCAGCGAGAGCGGGGCGTCCGACTGGAGCGCCCGCCCGCTCGGTCCGGTGCCCGGCGAGACGCGCCCGCGCCTGCACGTCCATCTGCGGCTGCCCCACCCCACCACAGCGGACCGGCACCGCCTGGACACCCTGGTGGCCGCCGCCCGCCCCGCCCACATGCCGTACACGGTTCAGGTGACCCCCACGGAAGCCGCCGTCCCCGCCGAAAGGACCTCCGAACGATGACGACCACCCAGAACTGCGCCGACTGCGGCACCCGCGCGGAACCGGGCCAGTCGTTCTGCGACGCCTGCGGGGCGGTGCTGAGCTGGACGGACCGCTCGGCGCCGCGCACGCCGGCCGGGGCGACGGCGACGGCCTCGGCGGCGGCCGCCGAGGCGCAGACGAGTGCCGGCGGCGGTTCCGGCGAGCCCGCCGGGGCGCAGACTGCGGCGCCGGCCGGGGCACGCCCCGCCGAACCGCCGACGGCGGAACCCGCGACCGCCCCTTCCCCCTCCCCGGCCGCGTCCGCGCCCGCCTCCCGCCAGGCCGACGCCGGGGAAACCCCGGTGCCGCACCCCGCCACTCCCGCCCCCGCGGAGCCCACTCCTGGCTCGCCCGCCACATCCCCGTCGGCGGACACCGTTCCCCAGCCCTCCGTGCCCACCGCCACCCCGGCCACGGACGGGAACGCCACCACCACGCCCCTGCCCGCCGCTCCGGAGCCCGGCACGGACGAGGGGATGACCGACCGGGCGCGGCAGCTGCTCATCCCGGTCGCCGACCCGTCCCCGCAGGCCGCGCCGTCCCCCGCCGTGGCCCCGGTGCTGCCGGGCCGCCCGGTCGCCCAGCGCCCGCAGACGGTGCGCGCCCCGGGCGAGGAACTGGGCGCCGACGGCGGGGCGCCGTGCCCGTGGTGCGGCACGCGCAACCGGCCCGACCGGCACTACTGCACCCGCTGCGCGATGCCGATGGCGGGCAGCGGGCAGACGCCGGGCCGGCTGCCCTGGTGGCGGCGGCTGACGTCGGCCGGCAACCGCGAGGCCCCGTGGGCCGGCGACCGCCCCCGACTGCGCCGCGCCTTCGACCGGATCCTGGCCTGGCTGGTCGCGGCCGTCGTCCTGACGCTGCTGATCGTGCTGGCGGTGCACATCCCGCAAGGCGTCCAGGCGACCCGCGACCACTTCGCCAAGCGGGCCCCGGTGGCGCCGGACAAGGTCACGGCGTCCCGCTCCTACCCGGGGCACAAGCCCGAGCTGGCCTTCGACAAGCTCAACAACACCTGGTGGGGTCCCGGAGTCTCCGAGTCGGGCCAGGGCCAGTGGATCGAGGCGCGGTTCTCCGAGCCGACCCGGCTGCTGGACCTGATCATCACGCCGGGCGTGTCGATCCGTCCCGACCAGCTCTCCCAGTCGGCGCTGCCGCACCGCGTCGAGGCGCTGATCACCCTGGCCGACGGCAAGACGACCAAGCGCGAACTCACCCTCGACCAGGGCGCGGGCGGCCAGCGCCGCGCGTTCCGGGTCGGCAAGGTCACCGCGGTCCGCTTCATCATCGAGTCGGCCTACCAGACCTCGTCGAGCAAGCAGGTCTCCCTGGCCGAGATCGAGTTCTTCGGCCCGTCGAACGGGGGCTGAGCGGCGGCTGAGCGGCGGCCGCGGGGTGTCCGCCCCGCGGCCCGCGTCGCCGTGGCCTACAACCCCACGATCTTGTTCCAGCGCCGGGCGAACTCCAGGCGTTCCGTGGACGTGATGTCGCGGGCGACGGCCAGGCGGCGGCGCATGGTGGAGTCGGGGAAGATCAGGGGGTTGTCGGCCAGGGCGGCCGTGTCCTCGTCCTTGGACCGGGCGAGCACCTCCCGGGCCGCCGGGACCGGGCACACGTAGTTCACCCAGGCGGCCAGCTCGGCGGCGACCTCGGGTTCGTAGTAGTAGTCGATGAGGCGTTCCGCGTTGGCCTTGTGGGCGGCCAGATTGGGGATCATCAGGGAGTCCGACCACAGCTCGGCGCCCTCCTCGGGGACGACGAAGCGGATGTCGGGGTTGTCCGCCTGGAGCTGGATCACGTCGCCGGAGTAGGCCTGGCAGGCCAGGACGTCGCCGCTGACCAGGTCCTTGGTGTAGTCGTTGCCGGTGAAGCGGCGGATCTGGCCGCGCGCCACCTCCTTCTCGACCTGGTCGCACACCCGGTGGAAGTCCGCCGCCCGCCACGTGCGGATGTCGACGCCGTTGCCCTGCATCAGCAGCGCGAACGCCTCGTCGAGCCCGGACAGCAGCGTCACCCTGCCCTTCAGGTCGCTCGCCCACAGGTCGGAGACGGCGCGGATCTCGCGGCCGAGCCTGCGGCGGTCGTAGGCGATGCCGGTGATGCCGGACTGGTACGGCACCGTGAACCGCCGCCCGGGGTCGAAGGCGGGCGAGCGCAGCAGCGGGTCCAGGTTGGCGGCCACGTGGGGCTGGTGGGCACGGTCCATCTGCTGCACCCAGCCCAGGCGCACGAACCGCGCGCACATCCAGTCGCTGATGACGATGAGGTCGCGGCCCGGCTTCTGGTGGTTCATCAGCGCGGGGCTGATCTTGCCGAAGAACTCGTCGTTGTCGTTGATCTCCTCCGAGTAGTGCACCGAGATCCCGGTGCGCTTCTCGAAGCCCTCCAGGGTGGGCCGCCGGTTGGGGTTCTTGTCGTCGGTGTCGATGTAGAGCGGCCAGTTCGACCAGGTCAGGTGCTTGTCGGTGGCGGAGGTGTCCGGGGCGGAGCGGTCGCCGGGCCGGACGTAGGCCGCGGGCACCCCGCAGCCGGCGAGCGCGCCGAGCGCGGACGCGGCGCCGAGCGCGCGCAGCAGGGAACGGCGGGAGGGTGCGGGCGCGCTCGCGAGCGGCTTCAGGGGCGTCATCGGTGTCCGGGGCATTGGCGCAGCATGCCGCGACCGCCGGGACCGGGACAATCGACGCTCCGTCGAGCCCACCGGTGCGGAGGCGACACGTTGTCGATCAGCCCTGGCCGGCGGCTCCGGGAGACCCGGCCGGCGGCCGCCCTGCCGGCATGCCGAGGCCCGGCCGGACCGCACCCCGGCCGACGGCCAGTACGGCGGCGTCGAGCCGGACCCCACCCGGTCGGCGGCCAACGCGACGGCACCGAGCCAGACCCCCACCTCGGCCAGCGGCCAGCACGACGGCACCGAGCCAGACCCCACCCGGCCGACGGCCGCACCCAGCCGGATCCCACGCACCCGACGAGCCCCCGCGCACCCCGCCGGCCCGCCCGACCGGCCGGGCCGCCCTCACCCGCCCGCGAACCCCGGAACCCCTGAGCCCCGGGAACCCCTGAGCCCCCGCCACCCCGGTAGCCCCGGAAGCCCCAACAGACCCGCAGCCCCGCGCCGTGCGACCGACGGGACGGCCGACGGCATGGCGCGACCCCGGACGGTCCGTCCTCCGTCCGGGGTCGCGGGTCGTACGGCGGGCGCCGCTCGGACCGCGGGGGCGGGGGAAGCCCCCGCGTCCGCCGTCCGAGCCGTCCCGCCCGCGGAGCGCTACGCGTCCAGCGACGTCATCACGTGCTTGATCCGCGTGTAGTCCTCGAAGCCGTACGCCGACAGGTCCTTGCCGTAGCCGGACTTCTTGAAGCCGCCGTGCGGCATCTCGGCGACCAGCGGGATGTGGGTGTTGATCCACACGCAGCCGAAGTCGAGCTTCTTGGACATCCGCATGGCGCGGGAGTGGTTCTTGGTCCACACCGAGGAGGCCAGCGCGTACTCGACGCCGTTGGCCCACTCGACGGCCTGGTCCTCGTCGCTGAAGGACTGGACCGTGATGACCGGGCCGAAGACCTCCTGCTGGATGATCTCGTCGTCCTGCTTGAGGCCGGAGACGACGGTCGCGGCGTAGAAGTAGCCCTTGTCGCCGACCTGGTGGCCGCCGGCCTCGACCTTGGCGTGGGCGGGCAGCCGCTCGATGAAGCCGGCGACCTGCTTGAGCTGGTTGGGGTTGTTCAGCGGGCCGAAGAGCACGTCCTCGTCGTCCGGCTGCCCGGTCTTGGCCTCCTCGGCGGCCTTGGCGAGCGCGGCGACGAACTCGTCGTGGATCGACTCGTGCACGAGGACGCGGGTGGCGGCCGTGCAGTCCTGGCCGGCGTTGAAGAAGCCGGCGACCGAGATGTCCTCGACGGCCTTGTCGATGTCGGTGTCCTCGAAGACCACGACCGGGGCCTTGCCGCCCAGCTCCAGGTGGACCCGCTTGAGGTCCTTGGAGGCGGACTCGGCGACCGACATGCCGGCCCGTACCGAACCGGTGATGGAGGCCATCGCCGGGGTGGGGTGCTCGACCATGAGGCGGCCGGTGTCGCGGTCGCCGCAGACGACGTTGAAGACGCCCTTGGGCAGGACCGAGCCGATGATGTCGGCGATCAGGACCGTGGAGGCGGGGGTGGTGTCCGACGGCTTGAGGACGACCGTGTTGCCCGCGGCGAGGGCCGGGGCGAACTTCCACACGGCCATCATCATCGGGTAGTTCCACGGCGCGACCTGCGCGCACACGCCGATCGGCTCGCGGCGCACGATGGAGGTCAGGCCCTCCATGTACTCGCCGGCCGAGCGGCCCTCCAGCAGGCGCGCCGCGCCCGCGAAGAAGCGGATCTGGTCGACCATCGGCGGGATCTCCTCGGAGCGGGTGAGCCCGATGGGCTTGCCCGTGTTCTCCACCTCGGCCGCGATCAGCTCCTCGGCGCGCTCCTCGAAGGCGTCCGCGATCTTCAGCAGGGCCTTCTGGCGCTCGGCCGGGGTGGTGTCGCGCCAGGCCGGGAAGGCCGCCGCGGCGGCGGCCATGGCGGCGTCGACGTCCGCCTGGCCGGACAGCGGCGCGGTCGCGTACGCCTCGCCGGTCGCGGGGTTGACCACCTCGGTGGTCCGTCCGTCGGCGGCGTCCCGGAACTCACCGTCGATGTAGTTGCGCAGACGACGCAGCTCGGTGCTCACTGCCGGCCCTCCTTGGCTGGTTCAGGTGTCCAATCGCTGAGACACCCACCCTAGTCGCCGCGGCCACGTTTTCAACACCCCCACCGCCGTGACTTCTGCGAAATCCGCAAAGATCTGGCATCACAACAACGAATTACATCGCTCACGCCTTGCAAAACTGTCGAGACGTCGTGCACAGTGAGGTCGTGGCCAGTCGAAGCGCAGAGCAGAGGGACTCGTCCCGCGAGTCCCGCAACGGGAACGGCACCCCCCAGCTGGACGCCGTCTCCCTCGCCATCATCCAGCAGCTCCAGGAGGACGGCCGCAGGCCCTACGCCGCGATCGGCAAGGCGGTCGGCCTCTCCGAGGCGGCCGTCCGCCAGCGCGTCCAGAAGCTGCTGGACCAGGGCGTCATGCAGATCGTCGCCGTCACGGACCCGCTCACCGTGGGCTTCCGCCGGCAGGCGATGGTCGGCGTCAACGTCGAGGGCGATGTCGAGGCCATAGCGGACGCGCTGACTGACATGTCGGAAGTCGAGTACGTGGTGATGACCGCGGGCTCGTTCGACATCCTCGCCGAGATCGTCTGCGAGGACGACGACCACCTGCTGGACGTCATCAACAAACGCATCCGGGCCCTGCCCGGCGTGCGCTCCACCGAGAGTTTCGTTTACCTGAAACTCAAGAAGCAGACCTACATGTGGGGAACCCGATAACCGTGAGCAAGGACCTCAGCCGCACCGCGTACGACCACCTGTGGATGCACTTCACCCGCATGTCCTCGTACGAGAACTCGCCCGTGCCGACCATCGTGCGCGGCGAGGGCACCTACATCTACGACGACAAGGGCAAGCGCTACCTCGACGGTCTCGCGGGTCTGTTCGTGGTCCAGGCCGGCCACGGCCGCACCGAACTGGCCGAGACCGCCTTCAAGCAGGCCCAGGAACTGGCGTTCTTCCCGGTGTGGTCGTACGCCCACCCGAAGGCCGTCGAGCTGGCGGAGCGCCTGGCCGACTACGCGCCGGGCGACCTGAACAAGGTGTTCTTCACCACCGGCGGCGGTGAAGCCGTGGAGACCGCCTGGAAGCTCGCCAAGCAGTACTTCAAGCTGGTCGGCAAGCCCACCAAGCACAAGGTCATATCCCGCGCGGTCGCCTACCACGGCACCCCGCAGGGCGCCCTGTCCATCACCGGCCTGCCGGGGCTGAAGGCCCCCTTCGAGCCGCTGGTGCCGGGCGCGCACAAGGTGCCCAACACCAACATCTACCGCGCCCCGCTGTTCGGGGACGACCCGGAGGCCTTCGGCCGCTGGGCCGCCGACCAGATCGAGCAGCAGATCCTCTTCGAGGGCCCCGACACCGTCGCGGCCGTCTTCCTGGAGCCGGTGCAGAACGCCGGCGGCTGCTTCCCGCCCCCGCCCGGCTACTTCCAGCGGGTGCGCGAGATCTGCGACCAGTACGACGTGCTGCTCGTCTCCGACGAGGTCATCTGCGCCTTCGGCCGCCTGGGCACGATGTTCGCGTGTGACAAGTTCGGCTACGTCCCGGACATGATCACCTGCGCCAAGGGCATGACCTCGGGCTACTCCCCGATCGGCGCCTGCATCATCTCCGACCGCCTGGCCGAGCCGTTCTACAAGGGCGACAACACCTTCCTGCACGGCTACACCTTCGGCGGCCACCCGGTCTCCGCCGCGGTGGGCCTCGCCAACCTCGACCTGTTCGAGCGCGAGGGCATCAACCAGCACGTGCTGGACAACGAGGGCGCCTTCCTGTCCACGCTGGAGAAGCTGCACGACCTGCCGATCGTCGGCGACGTCCGCGGCAACGGCTTCTTCTACGGCATCGAGCTGGTGAAGGACAAGCACACCAAGGAGTCCTTCAACGACGAGGAGACCGAGCGCGTCCTGTACGGCTTCCTGTCCAAGGCGCTGTACGACAACGGTCTGTACTGCCGTGCCGACGACCGCGGCGACCCGGTCGTCCAGCTCGCCCCGCCGCTGATCTCCAACCAGGAGACCTTCGACGAGATCGAGCAGATCCTGCGCGCCACGCTGACGGAGGCCTGGACCAAGCTGTGACCCTCCCGTCACGGTGAGCGCCACAGGCGCGCGCTGAGGGCGCGCGGCTGAGGCGCGTGCCTCCGATCAGATGATCATCACCGGCCCCGGAGCCGTCCGTTCGAGTGGGAAACGGCGGCCCGGGGCCGTGTGCTGTCCGGGCTCCCGGCGTCGGCTGCCTAGCGTTCAGTGACCGATCGGCTTCGCCTTCGTTCCCTCGTACGGGGGATTCGTACGAAGGATCCCCGACCCGTACGGCAACGCGCGGCATTTCTGATCCGAACCGAGGTGTACGCCATGGTGGCCCCGCCGGACAACGACGTGCTCTGGGCCCGCGCCCTGCACTACACCCACAAGGACGGCTCGCCCGCACTCGCCGGCGTCTCGCTCGGCGTCCGGCAGGGCGAGATCCTCGCCGTCGGCGGCCCGAGCGGCAGCGGCAAGACCACGCTGCTGCGCTGCCTGTCCGGCATGGTCCGGGTGCGCGAGGGCGAGGTCTGGTTCAACAGCTCCCCCGTGCACACCCTCGGCCCGCTCGCCCGGGAACGGCTGCGCCGCGACCGGTTCGGCTGGATCGACCCGGCCCCCGTGCTCGTACCGGAGCTGAACGTCTGGGAGAACACCGCCCTGCCGCTGATGCTGCGCGGCTCCACCCGGCGCCGGGCCAAGGTGGCCGCCCTGGAGTGGCTGGACCGCCTGGACGCCGGCGAACTCGCCCGCAAGCGCCCGCACCAGCTGCGCCAGGCCGAGCGCCAGCGCGTCTGCGTCGCCCGCGCGCTCGCCCCCGCGCCGACGGTGCTGTTCGCCGACGAGCCGACCGCCCCGCTGCACCGCGCCGACCGCGCCCACGCGCTGCGCACCCTCACCACCGCCGCCCGCTCGCACGGCATCACCGTCGTGCTCGCCACCCACGACGCGGAGACCGCGGCCCTGGCCGACCGCACGGTGAACCTGCTCGACGGCCGCTGCGTGAAGACCGTCCACCTGCCGCCGGCCGGCGACACCACGGAAGGCCGGGCGGCGTGCTCGCTCTCCGTCTGATCCGCGTCGCCCACCCCGCCGTCCAGCTGCGCCGCCTGACCGTCGTGGCGGCCTCGGCGGGCACCGGCTTCCTGCTCCTGAGCAGCCTCGGCCACGCCCTCGGCCACCCCGACCACCCCTCCGCCGCGCTGCTGCGCCTGGCCTGGTGCGCGGTGCCGCTGGCCGCCACCGCGCACCTGGCGGTCGCCGTCGCCCGCACCGACCCCGGCACCCGGCCGCGCAGCGCCCTGTCCGCGCTCGGCCTGGGCCCGGCCCGGCTGCTGGCCGTCTCGGCCGGCACCACCGCCCTGTCCTCGGCCTTCGGCGCGCTGCTCGCGCTGCTGCTCTTCCTCTCCCTGCGCGGCGACCTGCCCGGCTGGCCGTTCCCCGTCGACGGCACGGCCCACGGCTTCCTCGCCGCCCGCAAGCGGCTGCCGGTGCCCGGCACACTGCTCCTGCTCGCCGCCGTCCCGGCGCTCGCCTCCGCGGCCGTCGCCGCCGCCCTGCGCCCGCGCGAACCACGGCCCGGCCCCGCCCGCACCGCCGGCCCCGCCGGCCCCGCGCCGGAGACGGCCGCTTCCGGCGACGACGGCCGCGGCGACGACGGCGACACGGTCACCGGAGAGGGCGCCGCCGGAAGCGGGACGGCCACCGGAGCGGGCGCCGCCGGAAGCGGCACGGTCACCGGAGCGGGCGCCGACGACGACCCCGGCCGTCCGCTCCCGCCCGACCGCGCCCCCACCGGCCTGCCCTGGGGCATCGCCGTGCTCGCCGCCGGCCTCACCGTCGAGACCTACGCCGGGGGCGCGGCCGGCACCGCCGCCCGCGCCGCACTGCCCGGCGGCCTCACCGCCGGATCGGCGCCCGTCCTCGCCGGCTGGCTGCTCACCGCGGCCGGGCTCGCCCTCGCCGGCCCCGGCCTCACCCATCTGTGCGGCCGGCTGCTCCAGGCGGTGCGGCCGGGCGCGGTGCGCCTTCTGGCCGGGCGGGTCCTGATGGCGGAGGCGGTCCGGATCGGCGGACCGCTCGGCGTGCTGTGCGCGGTCGCCTCGGCGGCGTACGCCCTGATCACGTTGCACGGCCGGGCCGCCGGGCCCCTCGGCCCGCTCACCGCGCTGGGCGCGCTGCTCGTGGCCGGATGCGCGGTGGCCGCCCTGCTCATCGCCGCCGTCGAGGCGCGGCAGCTGCGCCTCGGCACCACCTCCGCGCTGCGGCGCCTGGGCGCGCCCGCCGCCGTGCTGCGCTCCGCCGCCGCCCTGCGCACCGCCGCCGTGCTGACCCTGTTCGTGCCGCTGACCTGGGCGGTGGCCACCCTCGCCGCACTGCCCCTGACCCGCTGACGCGACCGCCCCGGCGCTCGGGAGGACCGCCGGAAAAAGTTGGCCGAACGGCGATGAGTTCCGCGAGCCCGTCGCGTCTACCCCTGCGTAAGCACGCACGGCACCGCCCACGACGGGAGCGACCCCACCATGTACCAGCAGATGATCTTCGTGAACCTGGCGACCGACGACGTGGCCGCGTCGAAGGAGTTCTTCAGCGCGCTCGGCTACTCCATCAACCCGCAGTTCTCCAACGACGACTGCACCTGCGTCGTCATCAGCGACACGATCATCGCCATGCTGCTCAGCAAGAAGCACTACGCCGAGTTCACCAAGAAGGAGATCGTGGACTCCACCCGGACCAGCGAGGTGCTGATCTGTCTGAGCGCCGAGAGCCGCGAGAAGGTGGACGAGCTGGTCGAGAAGGCGGTCGCGGCCGGCGGCACGGCGTCGGACCGGATCCAGGACTACGGCCAGATGTACGGCCGCGCCTTCGACGACCTCGACGGGCACACCTGGGAGGTCATGTGGATGGACCCGGCGGTGGTCCAGGGCTGACCCGGACGGCCCCGGAGGGATTCGCTCCGACCCGGGCGGGATGCGCCCGGGCGGGCCCTATCACCCCCACCGCCCGGATCGGACCCATTCACCACGCGCTCAAACGTCACGGCGGTTAATGAACGGGCAAAGTCAACGCCCTTGCGGGGCAGGCGCGTTGACACTGCTGTCCGAGCGCCTATAGATCTGGGCCTCTTGGGGGTGCCGGGGCACTCCTCGACGTCCCGTGGCCGCCCCACCACCCCCCTTCACCCCCCGCAACCGCACCTCCCGTGAAGGGCACAGTGGCCATCTTGTCGATATCCCGCCGCACCGCACGACCCCTGCGCGCCCTGTGCGTCGCCGCCGCGTCCGCCGCCCTCGCCCTCGGCGCGGCGGGCACCGCGCTCGCCTGCGACATCAGCGAGTTCTCCGCCGAAGCCAAGTGCGTCGATGGCAACGGTGTCATCGTCGTCACCGACAAGGACGCCTCCGGCGCCCCGGCCGTCGTCACCGTCTTCCTGGAGAACAACGGCGCGGACGTGAAGCGGATCGGCACACCGCGGTCGGTCAAGGGCACCGCCCGGGGCGCCACCGTCTCGTTCACCGAGGACTGGCAGCCGAACGCCGAGTACCGCGTCCGCGTCAAGGCCGGCGGCAAGCTGGTCGACGAAGACATCGAGCCGAACCTCAGGACCCCGTCCGCCGCGTGCGCGTCGGCCACCCCGAGCGCCCCCGCCTCCCCGGCGAAGCCAGGCACACCCGAGCAGTCGGCCACCGCGACCCCGTCGGCGCCGGCCACCTCCGCGGCGCCCTCGACGCCCGCCGCCCGGACTCCGGTCCCGGTCCCCTCGCAGAGCAGCACCGCCCCGGCGGGCACCACCGTGGACAACGCGCCCTCGCCCGCGGCCGGTGACTCCCACCTCGCCGAGACCGGCACGAGTTCGCGCACCCCGCTGATCGCCGGCATCGCCGTCGCCCTGGTCGTCGTCGGCGGCGGCGCCGTCTTCTACGGACTGCGCCGGCGCGGGACCGGCAGCGCCCGCTGACGCCCACGTCCGCACCCGCCGGCCGCGGCCGCGGCCGGCAGACCGGTCGGTACGGCCCGGCGGGTTCAGTCCAGCAGCACGACGTCCGCCGGGTCGAACTCCACCCCCACCTCGTCGCCGACCTCCGGCGCCGAGCGCAGCGCACAGGCCGCCTCCAGGCGCGGCGCGTCCGCGGGCTGGAGGTGGACGGCGACATGAGTGCCCTTGAAGGCGCGGGCGGCGACCGTGCAGCGCAGGCCCTCACCGGCGGGGAGCAGACGGACGCCGGCCGGCCGGACGAGCAGGGTACGCGTGCCCGCCGCGGCGCCCTCGGCGACCGGCACCTTTCCCCAGGGGGTGATCGCGACCCGGCCGTCCACGCTCGCCTCGACGACGTTCTCGAAACCGAGGAAGCGGGCCACGAAGGCGTCCGCCGGGCGCTGCCACACCTCCAGCGGGGTGCCGGACTGGGCGATCCTGCCGTCGCGCATCACCACGACCCGGTCGGCGAGCGCGAACGCCTCGCCCTGGTCGTGCGTGACAGCGAGCACCGTGGTGCCCAACCGGCCGAACAGCTCGCGCAGTTCGACCACGAGCCGCTCGCGCAGGGTGCGGTCGAGCTGGCCGAGCGGCTCATCCAGCATCAGTAGCCGCGGCCGGGGAGCGAGCGCGCGGGCCAGTGCCACCCGCTGCTGCTCGCCGCCGGACAGGGCGGCAACCGACCTGCCGCCGGCCCCGGGCAGCCCGACCAGGTCCAGCAACTCCGCGACGCGCGCGACCCGTTCGTCCTTGGCCGTGCCGTGCATCCGCAGCCCGAAGCCGACGTTGCCGGCCACGTCGCGCTGCGGGAACAGCTGGTGGTCCTGGAACATCAGCCCGACCTCGCGCCGGTGCACCGGCACCGCCGCCTGATCCCGGCCGTCCAGCAGCACCCGCCCGGCGTCCAGCGGCTGCAACCCGGCCACCGCCCGCAGCAGCGTCGACTTGCCGCTGCCGCTGGGGCCGAGCACGCACACGATCTCGTGCTCGGCGACCGCCAGACCGACGCCGTCGAGCACCGCCCGCCCGCCGAAGCGCACGGTGGCGGTCTCCAGACTCAGCAGCATCACAGCTCCCCGCTCCGGTCGGCGGTCCGCAGCCTCTCCAGGAGCAGCAGGGCCACGGCGCACACCACCATCAGAATCGTCGACAGGGCCATCGCCTGCCCGTAGTTGAGGTCGCCGGGCCGGCTCAGCAGCCGGGCCACCGCGACCGGCAGCGTCGGGTTGTCGGGCCGGGCGATGAACACGGTGGCGCCGAACTCGCCCAGCGAGACCGCGAAGGCGAACCCGGCGGCCACCAGCAGCGCCCGCCGCACCATCGGCAGGTCGACCTCCCGCCACACCCGCCACGGGGACGCGCCGAGCACGGCGGCGGCCTCCCGCAGCCGTGCGTCTACCGCGCGCAGCACCGGCAGCATGGTGCGCACCACGAACGGCACGCCCACCAGGGCCTGGGCGAGCGGCACCAGGATCCAGGACTGGCGCAGGTCCAGCGGCGGCTTGTCCAGGGCGATCAGGAAACCGAAGCCGACGGTCACCGCCGAGACGCCGAGCGGCAGCATCAGCAGCGCGTCGAAGCCGCGTACCAGGCGTCCGGCGTCCCGGCGGGTGAGCGCGGCGGCGGCCAGCGAGCCGATCACCACGGCGATGGCGGTGGCCGCGGCGGCGTAGGACAGGGAGGTGCCGACGGCGCTGATCGGGGCGACGGGGAAGACGCCGCCGTCGGGGTCGGTCAGCGCCCGGTAGTAGCCGAAGCCGGGGGCGGTCAGGGAGCGTTGCACGAGCACGGCGAGCGGCAGCAGGAGCAGTACGGCGCTGGTGGCGAGCACTCCGGCCAGCAGCGTCCACTGCCCCGCGCCGCGCGGCCTGCGGGCGGTCAGGGCGGCGTCCACCAGCTTCAGCGCGCCCTCCCGGCGCCGTACGGTCCAGGCGTGCACGGCGAGGATCGCGCCCACCGCCGCGAACTGGACGAGGGTGAGCACGGCGGCGGTGGACAGGTCGAAGATCTCGGAGGTCTGCCGGTAGATCTCCACCTCCAGGGTGGAGAAGGTCGGGCCGCCCAGGATCTGCACCACGCCGAAGGAGGTGAAGGTGAACAGGAAGACCATCAGCGCGGCGGCGGCGACGGCGGGGGCCAGCGCCGGCAGGGTGACCGTGCGCCAGGCGGTCAGCGGCGAGGCGCCGAGCATCCGCGCCGCCTCCTCCTGCCGCGGGTCGAGCTGCGCCCACAGGCCGCCGACGGTGCGCACCACGACGGCGTAGTTGAAGAAGACGTGGGCCAGCAGGATCGCCCACACGGTGGTGTCCAGGCGTACGCCCCACAGCTGGTCGAGGAGGCCGCCGTGGCCGAGGAGGGCGAGGAAGGCGGTGCCGACGACGACGGTGGGCAGCACGAACGGCACCGTGACCACGGCGCGCAGAATCTGCCGGCCGGGGAAGTCGAGGCGGGCCAGGACGTAGGCGCCGGGCAGCGCGATCAGCAGGGTGAGCGCGGTGGAGGCGAGCGCCTGCCAGGTGGTGAACCACAGCACGTGCCGGATGCCGGCGTCGCCGAGGACGTCGGCGATCCGGCCGAACCGCCAGGCGCCGTCGATCCGCAGGCCGCGCCGGACGATCGCGGCGACCGGGTAGGCGAAGAAGACCGCGAAGAACGCGACGGGCAGGGCCATGAGGCCGAGCCGCGCCGCGTTCCCCGCACGCCGGCGTCGCCCGCCGGTCACTTCACCGCGAGCGAGGTCCACGACTTGACCCACTGGTCGCGGTGGGCGGCGATCCTCTCGGGCGCCATGGTCTCGGGGTCCTTGGCCTGCGGGCCGTACTGGGTGAACTCCGCCGGCACCCGGGCGCCCTGGAGGACCGGGTAGACGAACATGTTCAGCGGCATGTCCTCCTGGAACCGCTTGCTGACCAGGAAGTCCAGGAAGGCCTTGCCGCCCTTGGTGTTGCCGGCGTTGGCGAGCAGTCCGGCGTACTCGACCTGGCGGAAGCAGGTGCCCTGGGCGACGCCGGTCGGGGCGGTCTTGGGGCGGGGCTGGGCGTAGATGACCTCGGCGGGCGGCGAGGAGGCGTAGGAGACGACCAGCGGGCGGTCGCCCTTGGCCTTCCGGCCGCCGGCGGAGCCGGAGAACTCCTGGTCGTAGGCCTGCTCCCAGCCGGAGACGACCTTGACGCCGTTGGCCCTCAGCTTCTTCCAGTACGCCTGCCAGCCCCCGTCGCCGTACTTGGCGGCGGTGCCGAGCAGGAAGCCGAGGCCGGGCGAGGAGGCGGCGGCGTCCTCGGTGACGAGGAGGTTGCGGTACTGCGGCTTGACGAGGTCGTCGAAGGTGGCGGGCGGGGCCAGCTTGTGGTCGGCGAAGTACTTCTTGTCGTAGTTGACGCAGATGTCGCCGGTGTCTATGGGGGTCACCCGGTGCTTGGCCCCGTCGGCACGGTACGGCGCCTCGATCCGGTCGGAGCCCTTGGCCTCGTAGGGCTGGAAGAGGCCGTTGTCCAGGGCGCGGGACAGGAGGGTGTTGTCGACGCCGAAGAAGACGTCGCCCTGCGGGTTGTCCTTGGTGAGGATGGCCTTGTTGACGGCCTGTCCGGCGTCGCCGTCGGTGAGGACCCGCACCTTGTAGCCGGAGGACTTCTCGAACTCCGCGATGACGCTCTTGGACGCCTTCCACGAGTCGTGGCTGACCAGGGTCACGGTCTTGGAGTCGGCGGCGCTCGTGCCGCCGGACGATCCGCACGCGGACAGCGTGACCAGTCCCAGCCCGACCGCGGCCGCGACGAACGTCTTGGTGTGCACTGGATTTTCCTCCTGGATGGTGGCCAGGAAGAGACGCGGCCCTGCCCGGGCATCCGCGCGGATGCCCGGGCAGGGCGCAACAGCTCGAGTGATGACCGAACTTCCTACCCAGAATGACCTGGGCGAGGTTCAGAGGGTCTGCGGCCGGTGCCGCACTCTCAGCGCTGTGGCGCTCCCCTGTCGGAATATGAAGATGTGTGTACGCGCTCAGACTACCGCTCGGTGGCGGCGAGCTGGCCGCAGGCGCCGTCGATCTCCTGGCCGCGGGTGTCCCGGATGGTGACCGGCACGCCGTGCGCGGCGATCGCCTCGACGAACGCCTTCTCGTCCTCGGGCCGCGAGGCGGTCCACTGGGAGCCGGGGGTCGGGTTGAGCGGGATGCAGTTGACGTGCACCGGCCTGCCCTTGAGCAGCCGGCCGAGCCGGTCGCCGCGCCAGGCCTGGTCGTTGATGTCGCGGATCAGCGCGTACTCGATGGACAGCCGGCGCCCGGACTTCGCGGCGTACTCGAAGCCCGCGTCCAGCACCTCCCGCACCTTCCACCGCGTGTTGACGGGCACGAGGGTGTCGCGCAGCTCGTCGTCGGGGGCGTGCAGGGAGATGGCGAGCCGGCACTTGAAGCCCTCGTCGGCGAACCGGTGGACGGCCGGGACCAGGCCGACCGTCGAGACGGTGATGCCGCGCTGCGACAGGCCGAGCCCGTCGGGCTCGGGGTCGGTGAGGGCGCGGATCGCGCCGACGACACGCTTGTAGTTGGCGAGCGGCTCGCCCATGCCCATGAAGACGATGTTGGACAGCCGCGCCGGGCCGCCCGGGACCTCGCCGTCGCGCAGCGCGCGCATGCCGTCCACGATCTGGTGCACGATCTCGGCGGTCGACAGGTTGCGGTCCAGACCCGCCTGTCCGGTGGCGCAGAACGGGCAGTTCATGCCGCAGCCCGCCTGCGAGCTGATGCACATGGTCACCCGGTCCGGGTAGCGCATGAGCACCGACTCGACCAGCGTCCCGTCGAACAGCCGCCACAGCGTCTTGCGGGTGGTGCCCGCGTCGGTCGACAGATGCCGCACGACCGACATCAGGTCGGGCAGCAGCGCCTCCCGCAGCTTCTCCCGCGAGCCGGCCGGGATGTCGGTCCACTGCTCCGGGTCGTGCGCGTACCGCGCGAAGTAGTGCTGCGAGAGCTGCTTGGCACGGAACGGCTTCTCGCCGATCGCGGCGACGGCCTCCTTGCGCTCGGCAGGTGAGAGATCGGCAAGGTGCCGCGGCGGCTTCTTGGCTCCGCGCGGGGCGACGAAAGTGAGTTCTCCGGGCTTGGGCATGGTGCATCCAGTGTCGCAGATCGACTTGGGTGGCCCGGGCGGGCCGGTGCCGGACGTGCTGTCACGCCGACGGGCCCCCACCGGGTGGGGGCCCGTCGGCGCAGGACGTGGTCGGCGGTCAGGCGGAGCCGACGAACAGGACGAGCAGCAGCCAGACCACCGGGGCGGTGGGCAGCAGGGAGTCCAGGCGGTCCATGATGCCGCCGTGGCCGGGCAGCAGCGTGCCCATGTCCTTGATGCCCAGGTCCCGCTTGATCATGGACTCGCCGAGGTCGCCGAGCGTGGCGCTGGCCGCGACCGCGAGGCCGATGACCAGGCCCTGCCACCAGACGCCGTCGTCGATCAGGAACTGCGTGCACAGCGCCCCGGCCACCATGGCGAACGCGATCGCGCCGAACAGCCCCTCGCGGGTCTTGCCCGGGCTGATGCGCGGAGCGAGCTTGTTCCTGCCGAAACGCCAGCCGACGGCGTACGCGCCCGTGTCGCTGACCACGGTCAGGATCAGGAAGGTCAGGACGCGGTACGGGCCGTCGTCCGCGGTGAGCATCATCGCCACGAAGGTGGCCAGGAACGGCACGTAGAAGGCGGCGAAGACGCCCGCCGTGACGTCCTTGAGGTAGCCCTCGGGCGGCTGGGTCATCCGCCAGACGAGGACCGCGAGCGTGGTGAGCGCCATCGCCACCCAGGCGCCCTCGGCGTCGCGCACGTATCCGGCGACCACCATCGCGGCGCCGCCGACGGCCAGCGGCACCAGCGGCGCCTTGATGTCCTTGCGTTCCTGGAGGCGGCTGGTCAGCTCCCACAGGCCGACGACGACCGCGACCGCGATCACGCCGACGAAGACGGCCTTGACGATGAACAGGGAGGCGACGATCACCACACCGAGCCCGAGACCGACTCCTATGGCAGCGCCCAGGTCCCGGCCCGCGCTCTTCTTCTGCGGGGCGGGCGCCGGCTGCGGGGCGTCGGGCATGGGCTCCGGATTCTGCGCGGCCGCCTGGGGGAAGGGCGGCGTCTGCGGCGTGTCGTAGGGCCGCGGCTGCGGGTGCGGCTGCGGCGCTTCGTACGGCTGCGGGTGCGACTGCTGGTGCTGCCGCGGTATCTCGTACGGCTGCGGGTGCGACGGTATGCCGTACGGGCGCGGGTGCTGCGTGTCGTACGGCTGCGGTTGCGCGGGCGCCTGCGCCGCGTACGGCTGTGCCTGCGCCTGCGCCGCGTAGGGCTGCGGCTGTCGTGGGTCGTACGGCTGCGGCTGCGCGGCGTAGGGCTGCGGCTGCGGCTGTTGCTGCGGGGGCTGCGCGCCGGGAGGCCGCGGGGCCTCGTCGCGGAACAGAGGGCCGCCCGTGCGGACGGCCCCCCGGTCGTCATCCTGGGCGCCGCCGTGAGCGGGCACCTCGGGCACGACGGGCATGGGGCGGGTCTGCTGGACGCCCTGCTGCGCGTCGTGGACGGGGCCTTCGGGGACGGACCCCTGGTCGGGTGACCCGTCCGCGGGCCCCCAGTACCCGGCCGGCTGCGGCGTTCCCCAGGAAGAGTCGTTCATCAGACCTCGAGCAGCTCCGACTCCTTGTGCTTCAGGAGCTCGTCCACCTGCGCCACGTACTTGGCGGTGGTGTCGTCGAGCTCCTTCTCCGCACGGCGGCCCTCGTCCTCGCCGACCTCGCCGTCCTTGACGAGCTTGTCGATGGCGTCCTTGGCCTTGCGGCGCACCGAGCGGATGGAGACCTTGGCGTCCTCACCCTTGCCCCTGGCGACCTTGATGTACTCGCGGCGGCGCTCCTCGGTCAGCTCCGGGAAGACCACTCGGATGATGTTGCCGTCGTTGCCGGGGTTGACGCCCAGGTCGGAGTCCCTGATCGCCTGTTCGATGTTGCGCAGCGCGGTCTTGTCGAACGGGGTCACGACCGCCATGCGCGGCTCGGGCACGGAGAACGAGGCCAGCTGGTTGATCGGCGTCGGCGCGCCGTAGTAGTCGGCCACGATCTTGTTGAACATCGCCGGGTGCGCACGGCCGGTGCGGATCGCGGCGAAGTCCTCCTTGGCGACCACGACGGCCTTCTCCATCTTCTCCTCGGCCTCGAGGAGGGTCTCTTCGATCACCACTTGCTCCTGCGTGTCTTGAGTAGGCCCGGCTGCGGTTCCTCGTCGGGGCCGACGGCCGGCTGCGTCGCGTCTTCTTCCTGCACGGTTCCCGACCGGCAGGACATTGTCCATCCCCCGGCCCGGGTCCGTCCCGCCCGTCCCCCGGACAGGTGCCGGGCGGCCGGACGAGGCCGGTCGTCCGGCCGGGCGGTTCCCGCCGGGACGGGGTCAGCCCCGGCCGGCCTGGTCACCCACAAGCGTGCCGATCTTCTCACCCTTGACGGCGCGGGCGATATTGCCCGCCTTCAGGAGCTCGAAGACGACGATCGGGAGCCGGTTGTCGCGGCAGAGCGTGATCGCCGTGGCGTCGGCGACCTTCAGGTCCCGGGTGATGACCTCGCTGTAGCCGAGGGCGTCGAACTTCACCGCGTCCGGGTTGGTCTTCGGGTCGGAGTCGTAGACCCCGTCCACGCCGTTCTTGCCCATGAGGAGCGCCTCGGCGTCGATCTCCAGGGCGCGCTGGGCGGCGGTGGTGTCGGTGGAGAAGTACGGCATGCCCATCCCGGCGCCGAAGATGACCACGCGGCCCTTCTCCAGGTGGCGCACGGCACGCAGCGGGATGTACGGCTCGGCGACCTGGCCCATGGTGATGGCGGTCTGGACCCGGCTGTCGATGCCTTCCTTCTCGATGAAGTCCTGCAGGGCGAGGCAGTTCATCACGGTGCCGAGCATGCCCATGTAGTCCGAGCGGGCGCGGTCCATGCCGCGCTGCTGGAGCTCGGCGCCGCGGAAGAAGTTGCCGCCGCCGATCACGACCGCGATCTGCGCGCCGTCCCGGACGACGGCCGCGATTTCACGGGCGATGGCGTGCACCACGTCCGGGTCGACGCCCAGGCCCCCGCCGCCGGAGAAGGCCTCTCCGGACAGCTTCAGCAGAAACCGGCCGGACACTTTGCCGTCGTCGCTCTTCTGGGCCTTGCTGGTCATTGGGATACCGCCTCTGTTACGTGGTGCACATGCGAAGAAGGCCATTGCCGGTGGGGCGTGTTTCGCATCCCATGCTCGGCAATGGCCTCCTCGTCAGATCTGCTGTCGTCCGTCACGCGCGCGTGCGTGGCGCCCTACGCGAGCGACGGGGACGACTGCTGTCGACCCTATCCGGGTCGGCGTCCGTCGCGGTACGGACTGTGGACTCAGATGCCGACCTTGATGCGCGTGAAGCGCTTCAGGGTGACACCGGCCTCGTCCAGGACCTTCTGGACGGACTTCTTGTTGTCCAGCGCGTAGGGCTGGCCGAGCAGCGTGGCGTCCTTGAAGAAGCCGTTCAGACGACCCTCGACGATCTTGGCGATCGCGGCCTCGGGCTTGCCCTCGGCGCGGGTGGTCTCCTCGGCGATGCGACGCTCGGACTCGACGACGTCGGCCGGCACGTCCTCCTTGGCCAGGTACTTCGGCGCGAAGGCGGCGATGTGCTGGGCGATGCCCTTGGCGACCTCGGCGTTCGGCTTGTCCAGCTCGACGAGGACACCGATCTGCGGGGGCAGGTCGGGCATCGTGCGGTGCATGTACGCGATGACGAAACCGTCGGTGAACTGCGCGAAGCGGTCCAGGACGATCTTCTCGCCGAGGTTGGCGTTGGCCTCGTCCACGAACGCCTGGACGGTCTTGCCGGGCTCGATCTCGGAGGCGAGCAGGGCCTCCAGGTCGGCCGGGGCGGTCTTGGTGACGTGCTCGGCGATGGCGTTGGCCACGGCCTGGAACTTCTCGCCCTTGGCGACGAAGTCCGTCTCGCACTTCAGCTCGACCAGGACGCCGGCGGAGTTGTCGTCGGCGATGATCGAGACCACGGCGCCGTTCTCGGCGGAGCGGCCCTCGCGCTTGGCGACGCCCTTCTGGCCCTTGATGCGCAGCGCCTCGACGGCCTTCTCGACGTTGCCCTCGGCCTCGTCCAGCGCCTTCTTGCAGTCCATCATGCCGGCGCCCGTGAGCTCACGAAGCTTCTTGACGTCGGCGGCGGTGTAGTTCGCCATGAGTCTGTGAATCTTTCTCGAAGTCTGGAAGATCGAAGATCAGGGGGCCTGCGGTCCCCCGCCGCCCATGGAGCGGGAGCCCGCTGACGCGCCGCTGACCTACGGGTGAACGGCGGGAGCGGGGTTCACACCGCTCCCGCCGTCAACGCTGACACTGACGGGTCAGGCCTGCTGCTCGTCCTCGGTCTTGACCTCGGCGGCGTCCTCGGTCTTGACCTCGTCCTCGGCCTTGACCTCGGCGGCGGCTTCCTCGACGGCCTCGGCGACCGGGGCGTCGGGGGCCGGCGTCTCGGCGGCGGCCTCGACGGCCTCGGCGGACTCGTCCGCCTTCTTCTCGCCCTCGAGCAGGTCGCGCTCCCACTCGGCGAGCGGCTCGCTCGCGGCCTTCTCGCCCTTGTCACCGGTGTTGACGCCGGAGCGGGAGATGAGGCCCTCGGCGACGGCGTCGGCGATCACGCGGGTGAGCAGGGTGACGGAGCGGATCGCGTCGTCGTTGCCCGGGATCTTGTAGTCGACCTCGTCGGGGTCGCAGTTGGTGTCGAGGATGGCGACGACCGGGATGTTGAGCTTGCGGGCCTCGCCGACCGCGATGTGCTCCTTCTTGGTGTCCACGATCCAGACGGCGCTGGGCACCTTCTGCATCTCGCGGATACCGCCGAGGGTCTTCTCCAGCTTGGCCTTCTCGCGGGAGAGGACCAGCAGCTCCTTCTTGGTGAGGCCGGAGGCGGCCACGTCCTCGAAGTCGATCTGCTCGAGCTCCTTCAGGCGCTGCAGGCGCTTGTAGACGGTCGAGAAGTTGGTGAGCATGCCGCCCAGCCAGCGCTGGTTGACGTAGGGCATGCCGACGCGGGTGGCCTGCTCGGCGATGGCCTCCTGCGCCTGCTTCTTCGTGCCGACGAACATGACCGTGCCGCCGTGGGCCACGGTCTCCTTGACGAACTCGTAGGCGCGGTCGATGTACGACAGCGACTGGAGCAGGTCGATGATGTAGATGCCGTTGCGCTCGGTGAAGATGAAGCGCTTCATCTTCGGGTTCCAGCGACGGGTCTGGTGACCGAAGTGGACGCCGCTCTCCAGCAGCTCCCGCATCGTGACGACGGCCATGGCCGTATCTCCTTGAATTTCTCGGTTGTGCCGCGGATGCCGGACGGCTTCCGCGCCTGACGCCCGCGTGCGCCTGCCGCGAAGGACCGAGGGGCGCTGACACCGACCGTTGCCGGCCGGGGTGTCGGGGCGTGCGAAGTCGACCCGGTGACCCGGGTCGCCATCAGAAGTGTACGGGACACGGAAGGCCCCGGGTGACGCCGCTGTCCACAACCGGAGGGTTGTCCACAGGTTCCGGCGGCGGACGGCGCGGCGGGGCACCGTGGTGCGCATGTCCGAGGTGCGCGGGAAGCGCTGTGCGAAGGGGCGGCCGGGGCCGCATTCGGGCCTGCCGGCCCGGCTGAACCTGCTGAATCCGGTGGTTCTGGTGGTCCTACTGGTCCTGGTGTTCGACGTGCCGGCGCCGGGCGTCCGGGCCGACGGGGACGGCGCCGGCCCGGCGGGCGGTCTGGGTGCTTGGGGGTCTGCGGGTGCTCGGGGGTCTGCGGGTGCTTGGGGATCTGTGGGTGCTCGGGGATCTGTGGGTCCTCGGGGGGCTGGGGCGAGCGGGGGGCGGGGGGCTGCGGTGGCCGACGGGGCGGTGGTGTCGGCTGGCGGGACGGTGGCGGCGGCCGACGGAGCGGTGGCGGCGGTTGGCGGGACGGCGGCGACGGCCGGCGGGGTGGCGGCCGAGGGGGCGGTGCCTGCCGTGGGGCGGTACTGGCCGGTGGGGGCGCGGCCGCCGGTGCTGCGCGGCTGGGAGCCGCCGGCGACGCCGTACGGGCCCGGCCACCGGGGCGTAGACCTCGGGGCGCCGCCGGGCACTCCGGTACGGGCGGTGGCGGCGGGGCGGGTCTCCTTCGCGGGACCGGTGGCGGGGCGGGGCGTGGTCGCGGTGGAGCTGTCGGGGACCGGAGATCCACCGCTGCGGACGACGTACGAGCCGGTCAGGGCGTCGGTGAGGGAGGGCGAGTCGGTGGCGGCGGGACAGGTCGTCGGCACGGTGGAGGGACCGGGACCGGCGTCCACGGCGCACTGCGGGCCCGGCTGCCTGCACTGGGGCCTGCTCAGAGCGGACGCCTACCTCGATCCGCTGCTGCTCCTGCCGCCGTGGCTGCTGAACACCGGCCCGTCGAGACTGCTACCGGTCCTGGCAGCACCGCCCCCGCCGACGTGACGCCGCACGACGACACCGACCACGGTTGCCCGTCCGCCCCAGGAGCGGTGGCCGGTGGGGCCGGCCGGAACTGGCCGCGCCGGGGCGGTGGCCGCTGCGGTCGGCCAGGCTGGTCGGTCCCGGGGCGGTGACCGCTGCCGTCGGCCACGCCGACCAAGCCGGGGCGGCGGTCGGCCGGCGTTTCGCCGCGTCACGGGCCGCGGGCGCCGCGGTCGACCGGGCTGGCCGGGCTGGCCGGGCTGGCCGGGCTGGCCGGGCTGGCCGGGCTGGCCGGGCTGGCCGGGCTGGCCGGGCTGGCCGGGCTGGCCGGGCTGGCCGGGCTGGCCGGGCTGGCCGCCGCAGGATCCGTGGCCGGTGCAACCGGCCGCTCTCTCCGCCCCGGGTCGTGGTCGGTGTGGCGGCCCGGGACCGGCCGTCGAGGGGCGTCGCCGCCGCGGTCGGCCGGTGCTGGCCGCCGGGGGCCTTGCCTTGCGGTCGACCGGGCCGGCCGCCGGGGACCTCAGCCCTGCGGTCAGCCAGGCCGGCCGCCGGGGACCTCAGCCCTGCGGTCAGCCAGGCCGGCCGCCGGGGACCTCGGCGCTGCGGTCAGCCCTGCCGGCCGGCAAAAGCGGGGGTCAGCCGTTGACGCCTCGGAGGACCATCGACACCGCCGCCTCGGCGATCACCGGAGGGTCTTCGGCCGCGCCCAGTTCGATCCGTCGCACGGCCGCGTCCACGACGCCCTGGAGCAGCATCGCCGCCAGACGGGGCTGGGCGTGTCCCAGCGCCCCCAGCGCCTCGACGATCATGGCGACCAGCTCGCCGTGCGCGGCGCGGATCTTCTCCCGCGCGCCCGCGTCCAGTTCGCTCGCCGAGATCGCCACCACCGCCCGGTGGCGCCGGTCGCCGACCAGCTCCAGCTGCTTGCGGACGTACGCCTCGACCTTGGCCTCCGGCCCGTCCACGGCCGCCATCGTCGCCGCGACCTCCGCGGCCCAGACCGGGAAGTCGACGGCGCACAGCTCCTCGACCACGGCGGCCCGCGACCGGAAGTACTCGTACACCGACGACCGCGCCAGCCCCGTCCGTTCGGCCAGCGCGGGGAAGGTCAGGGCCTCCGTCCCGCCCTCGGACAGCAGGGTCCGCGCCGCGTCCAGCAGGGCGGCTCGCTGCATCGACCGGTGCTCGGCCACGGAGGCCGCTCGAATCCTTGGCACGTCGACCACTGTACGGACGCCGCGCCCGCGACGGGAACGACTCCCCCGGCACGGGCCCCGCCGGTCACCGCCCGAAACTGGCCAGCTTGGCGCGCAGCTGGAGCACCGACTTGGTGTGGATCTGGCTGACCCGGCTCTCGGTCACACCGAGCACGTTGCCGATCTCGGCGAGCGTCAGCCCCTCGTAGTAGTACAGCGTGACGACGGTCTTCTCCCGCTCGGGCAGGGTGTTGATCGCCCGGGCCAGGAAGCGCCGCAGCTCGCGGTCCTCGGCGACCTCCACCGGGTTGTCCGCTGCGGTGTCCTCCAGGGTGTCCATGAAGCTCAGCCCGTCCCCGTCCTCGCCGCCGACGTGCAGCAGCTCCTCCAGGGCGACGACGTTGGCCAGCGACAACTGGCTGAAGACGGCGTGCAGTTCGTCCACCGCGATGCCCATCTCGGCGGCCACCTCGGTCTCCGTCGGAGTACGCCGCAGCCGGGCCTCCAGCGTCGCGTACGCCCGCTCGACGTTGCGCGCCTTCTGCCGCACCGAGCGGGGGATCCAGTCCAGCGCGCGCAGTTCGTCGATCATCGCGCCCCGGATCCGGGTGATCGCGTACGTCTCGAACTTGATCTCGCGGTCGATGTCGAACTTCTCGATCGCGTCGATGAGCCCGAAGACGCCCGAGGAGACGAAGTCGGCCTGTTCGACGTTGGGCGGCAGGCCGACGCTGACCCGTCCCGCCACGTACTTCACCAGCGGCGAGTAGTGCAGGATGAGCTGCTCTCGCAGCCGGTCGTCCCCCGTCGCCTTGTACGACCGCCACAGCTCGTCGAGCGTCGAGGGAGCGGGCGGCCGCACGCTGCCACCGTCACGGGCGGCTGGGGGGATCGCCGCCCGGTCGGACCCGGAGGTGTGCTGGGGCATTCGTCGCCTTGTGCCGTTCTGCCGTGGGGTGCGGGCTTGTCGGGTTGCTGGGATTTCCGGTCGCCTGGGCGAGTCGTCGGTCTCGGTCGGTTCTGGTCCGGTTTTCGTGGGTCTCAGCGCCGGAACCCCGTGAGCGTAGCGTGACTGGAGTGTCGCGGTGCGCGAACGGCGAGGCGCGGGGCGTGCGCGGATGCGTTCCGCACCGTGCTCCTCGGGATCACCCCGGTCACCCTGCGTGACAAGGAGAACGCTCAACTGCCGGAATTTCCGCAGCCTTCGGCGTTCCCCCGGACGGCCGAACACGCTCGGTCAGCAACCGTCCCGGCCCGCGCGCGCCGAGATCACCGCCTGGCGTGTCAACTTCCATCCCTCGCCGTGTCGTTCGACGTAGCCAAGCGATCGGAGTTCGTACAGTCTCGCGATCGCGTCGTCCACGGTCGTCCGGGCGTCGCGGGCGACGGCGGGCGCGGTCGCCGCGCCGCGGGCGGGCAGTGCGGCCAGGACCTGCCGGGCGTCCGGTTCGAGCAGGTCGCGCGGGAGCACGGGGCCGTGCCGTTCCGGGGCCAGCTCGCCCATGTCGCCGACGAGTTCGACGACTTCCGAGGCGTCGGTGACCAGGGTCGCCCCGTCGCGCAGCAGTGCGTGGACGCCGGCGGAGCGGGCGCTGGTGGCGGGGCCCGGCACGCCCATGGTGTGGCGGCCCAGGCGCTGCGCCGCGCGGGCGGTGACCAGCGATCCGCTGCGGTAGGCGGCCTCCACGACCACGGTGCCGCGGGTGAGTGCCGCGATGACCCTGTTGCGGACGATGAAACGGCTCGGCGTCGGGTGGTCGCCGGGCGGCAGCTCGCCGACGACCAGGCCCTGCTCGGCGATCCTGTCGATCAGGGCCGCGTGGCCGCGCGGGTAGGGCCGGTCCACGCCGCAGGCCAGGACGGCGACGGTGGCTCCGGCGCTGCCGAGCGCGCCCCGGTGGGCGGCGCCGTCGACCCCGTAGGCGCCGCCGGACACCACCACCCAGCCGCGGTCGGCGAGGCCGGCGGCGAGTTCGGCGGCCATGTGGGCGCCGTACTCGGTGCAGGCCCGCGCGCCGACCACGGCGACCGAGCGCAGCGCCCACAGCCGCAGGCTGGGCCCGCCGCGCAGCCACAGGCCGAGGGGGCGGGCGTCGCCGAGGTCGTCGAGCTGCCGCGGCCACTCGGGGTCGCCGGGGCACACGAAGCGCACACCGGCCTCGCGGGCGGTGACGAGGTCGCGCTCGGGGTCGGCCGGCGCGGCCCGCGCGCACAGTCCGGACCACCGTCGGTCCGACACCCCGGCGAGGCGCGGTCCGCCGTCCCGCAACCGCCGGACCACCGCCACGGCGCCCAGTTCGCGCACCCACCGTCCGACGGTCGCGTCCCCGGGTTCGACGACCCGGCCGAGAAAGACCCGAGCCACCGCCTCGGCCTCTCCCTCCGCCCGCCCGACGTCCTCTCCCGCGCGTTCCGCGCACTCCGGAAGGTCCCAGGACGCCGGGCCGTGAGGATCACCTGAGCGCTCGGGCCGGCCGGGACGGCCGCCACCGGCGCCCTCCGGGCCCTCCCGGCGGCCGTCCCGCCCCATGCCCTCCGGGGCGGGACGGGTCGCGCTCATGCCGGTGCTCCGATGGTCATGGGCTCGCCCCGGGGCACTCCCGTGCGCAGTTGCAGCGCCAGCCGTACGTCGCCCGGGTCGGGGCGGGCGTGGCCGCGCAGGTCCGCGATCGTCCAGGCGACCCGCAGCACGCGGTCGAGTCCGCGGGCGGTCAGGACGCCGCGCTCCAGGCCGCGTTCGGCCTCGTCGAGCGCGCCGGGGGCGGCGTGCCAGCGGGTGCGCAGTTCGTGTCCGGGCACCTGGCCGTTGGCCCGCCACGGGGTGTCGGCGAACCGCGCCGCCGCGCGTTCCCGCGCGGACCGCACCCGTGCGGCCACGGCCGCGGTGGTCTCGCCGCGGGCGTCGCGCCGGGCCAGTTCGGCCCGGGTGACCGGTTCGGCCACGACCCGCAGGTCCACCCGGTCCAGGAGCGGGCCGGAGATCCGGGCCTGGTAGCGGCGGATCGCCGAGGACGGGCACTCGCACAGGCTGTCGCGCCCCGGTGAGAACCGGCCGCAGGGGCACGGGTTGGCCGCGAGGATCATCAGGAACTTCGCCGGGAACCGCACCACCCCCGCGCTGCGGGCGATCACCACGTGGCCGGCCTCCAGCGGCTGGCGCAGGGCGTCCAGGGCGTGGCTGCTGAACTCGGGGGTCTCGTCCAGGAAGAGCACGCCGCGGTGGGCCAGGGAGACGGCGCCGGGCCGGGCGATGCCCTGGCCGCCGCCGACGAGCGCCTGCATGGTCGCCGAGTGGTGCGGGGCGCAGTACGGGGCGAGGTCGATCAGCGGCTTGTCCGGCGGCAGCAGCCCGGCCACCGAGTGGATCGCGGTGACCTCCAGCGACTCCTGCCGGCCCAGCGGGGGCAGGACGGCGGGCAGCCGCTCGGCGAGCATGGTCTTGCCCGCGCCCGGCGGCCCCTCCAGGAACAGGTGGTGGCCGCCGGCCGCGGCGACCTCCAGCGCCGTACGGGCGGAGGCCTGGCCGATCACGTCGGCGAGGTCGTGTCCCTGGTCGTGCTGGGCGGCGCCCATGCTGTGCATGCCGGTGGCCGAGCCGGTGCCGGGCAGGCGCAGTCCGGCCAGCAGCGGGTCGGGGCGGCCCTGCTCGTCCCGTTCCTCCTCGGGTACGGGTTCGTCGGTCAGCACGGCGATCAGCTGCCGCAGGCTGCGCACCCCGAGCACGGAGATCCCGGGCACGAGCGTCGCCTCGGCGGCGGCGCACTCGGGGACGACGACCTGTTCGTAGCCGGCGTCCGCGGCGGCCAGCACGGCGGGCAGGATGCCCCGTACGGGGCGCACCCGGCCGTCCAGGCCGAGTTCCCCGATCATCACGATGTCGGCGAGCACCCGGGGGTCGATCCGTTCGGCGGCGCCGAGCACCGCGCAGGCCACCGCGAGGTCGAAGCCGCTGCCGGCCTTGGGCACCGAGGCGGGGCTGAGTCCGACCGTGAGTTTCTTCTGCGGCCATTCGCCGCCGGAGTTGACCACGGCGGCCCGGACCCGGTCCCGGCTCTCGGTCAGGCTCTTGTCGGGCAGGCCGACCAGGGTGAAGGCGGCGACGCCCGGTTCCAGGTCGGCCTGGACCTCGACGACCACGCCTTCCACCCCGACGAGGGCCACGGAGCACGTGCGTGCGAATCCCATTAGGCCGCCCCCCGCACGTGCTCGACCTGCGGCGCCCCGCGCCGGGGCAGCAGGACGCCGACGAGGTCGATGCGGACTCCGCCGGGCGGCGCCCCGCCGTGGGTCTGGAGCCAGCGTTGCGCGAGGCCGCGCAGCCGCTCGGCCTTCTCGGGCGTGATCGCGGCCATCGGGTGCTGGAAGCCGCCCGCCCTGCGGGTCTTCACCTCGCAGACGACCAGGACGTCGCCGTCCCGGGCCACGATGTCGATCTCGCCGGACCTGCCGTCGCGCCAGTTGCGCGCCAGGACCGTCAGCCCGGCCGTGGTCAGCCGGCGCGCGGCCAGTCCCTCTCCGTACCTGCCCAGTGCGCTGCGTGCCTGATGGGTGTTCATGTCGGCACCACCTCCGACGCCCACCGTCACGCATCCGGGCCCACCGAGTGGATCTTGGTGGGTTACTCACCGGTTGTGGACAACTCCATCACCCGCACGAGTGATCCTCAGCCGCCGGGCAGCTCCAGCTCGCTCTTGCTCAGCTCCTCGATGTTCACGTCCTTGAACGTCAGGACACGTACCTGCTTGACGAAGCGGGCCGGCCGGTACATGTCCCACACCCAGGCGTCGGCCATCGACACCTCGAAGAACACCTCGCCCTGGACCGAGTGGACCTGCATCTCGTAGTCGTTGGTGAGGTAGAAACGCCGCTCGGTCTCGATCACGTATTTGAACAGACCGACGACATCGCGGTACTCCCGGTAGAGCTTCAGCTCCATCTCGGTCTCGTACTTCTCGAGGTCCTCGGCGCTCATGGCATGTTCCCCTTCAGCCGTACGGTCACCCCATTGTGCGCCAGTCCGGTGCGCCCTCAGACGATTTCGGTGTCCAGGGTCACGGGTTCGGCGGGGGGACCTTCGTCGAGCAGTGTGCGCAGCAGCCCGGCGAGTCTGGTCGGGTACACGGTCTCATGCGTGCGGGCCAGTTCCCGACAGGTCCACCAGCGTGCGCCCGCCACGCTGCGCCGCTCCAGCTCGGTCAGGGCCGTGGCGGCGGTCGCCGTCTGGGTCGTGCGGGCCAGGTAGTACCACTCGTCCTGGTCCCAGCGCCGCCCGGCGAACGGGAAGGAGCACCGGCGCCGCCACAGCACCGGGCCGAGGGCGACGTCGGTGATGCCGGTCTCCTCGGCGAGTTCCCGCAGCGCGGCCGCCGCCCGGCTCTCGTCGCCCTCCAGGCCGCCGCCGGGCGTGAACCACCAGTCGTCGGCCGGGTCGTCCGGCTCGTGGCCGTGCAGCAGCAGGATCCGGTCGGCCGGGTCGAGCAGCACCACCCGGGCCACCCTGCGCAGCCCGCCCGCGTACGTGTCCGCGCCCGCGCCTCGGTCCTCAGCGGGCACCGGCCGGCTCCGTCCGGGTGCGGGAGCGGCCCAGCCGCTTGGCGACGGGGCCATAGGCGCCGCCGGCCAGGACGAGCACGCCGCCGGCGACGATCAGGGCGACGATGACGCGCAGCGGGCCCGGCTGCGAGAGGGGGCCGAGCGCCTCGAAGCCGGTGGGCCGCTCCAGCATGCCCTCGGCGGGCCAGATCACGGCGTCCACCCGGGCGCTCACGTCGTCGCGGGCGACGGTGCCCTTGGCGGCGTCGGTGAGATGGGCGGTGGAGTCCAGGGAGCCCTGGCGTTCGTCGCCGAGCAGGAACAGGCGGCCTTCGGGCACCTTCACGGTGGGGAAGCCCTGGATCTCGGCGACGCCGCCCTTGAGGTAGGGCTCGTCGATCCGCTTGCCGTTGACGGTCAGCCTGCCGTTCGTGCAGCAGGCGACGGTGTCGCCGCCGACGGCGACCACGCGCTTGACGACGGGGGCGTCCGCCACCCAGGTCTTGTCGCGGAAGACGACGACGTCACCGCGGCGCACCTCGTCGCCGTCGACGCGCTGGGCCAGCACCCGGTCGCCCATGCCGATGGTCGGCGACATCGAACTGGTGGGCACGGTGTAGGGGCGGTAGACGACGGCCGCCCAGCCGAATCCGCCGAGGAACAGCACCAGTCCCAGCGCCACGGCCAGCCCGGACAGCCGCTGTCCCGTCCTGCCGCCCGCCGGACCCCTGCCTGCGCCGCCGCTCACCGGGGCCGTACGCGTCGTGCTCTCGCCGCTCATGGACCCGCACCCTACCCGGCGGTACCGGAACGGGGCAGCCCCCGATCGGCGCCCCGGTCACAGCTGCACGGGTGCTTCACAGCCACCGGCCGCCGCGCGCGAAGCCCCTGGTCGGCGACCGCGGCCCGGAAAGACCGCCGCCCCCCGAGGGCTCCGGACGGAGTCCTCGGGGGGCGGGTGGGCGACTCAGCGGCCCGCGGTGGCCGTCGTCGTGCCGCCGGTGCCGTTCACGGCCTTCAGCGAGCGCCTGCGGCGCCACACCGCCACCGGTACGACCGCGCTGACGGCGACGCCGGTCGGGGCGACCGTCAGGGCGCCGGCCGCCGAGGAGTGCTCGCCGATGCCGGGCTGGTCGAAGGTGTCGGGAACGGGCAGCGTGCCCCAGCGGTTGATCGGCCAGGCGCGCACGACGGCACGGCCGACGACCTCCTTGACCGGCACCATGCCGTGGTACTTGTCGGCCTGGTTGTAGCGGGAGTCGCGGGAGTTCTGCCGGTGGTCGCCCATGACCCAGACGTAGCCCTTGGGCACCGTCACCTTGAACCGGCCGCCCTGGTCGTCGTCGCTGCACGGGGTGTTGCCCGGGTACACGTACGGCTCGTTCAGCGCCTTGCCGTTGACCACCAGCGGGCCCGAGCCCTTGCACTCGACCGTGTCGCCGCCGACGCCGATGACCCGCTTGATGAGGTCCTTCTCCTCGGCGGACGGCATCAGCCCGATCCAGCTGAGCACCGTCTGCAGGGCGTTGGGGCTGGCCGTGGGCTCACCGGCCAGCCACTCGCCCGGGTCGTGGAAGACGATGACCTCGCCGCGCTCGGGCTTCGAGCCGAACCACGGGGTCAGCTTGTCGACCAGCACCCGGTCGCCCCGCTGGAGGGTGTTCTGCATCGAGTCCGACGGGATGGAGAACGCCTGCACCAGGAAGGTCTTGATCAGCAGCGCCAGCACCAGCGCGATGCCGATCAGGATCGGCAGCTCCTTCCAGAAGGAGCGCGGCTTCTTCGGTTCCGGGGAGCCGCCGCCGGTCCCCTGCTCTTCGCTCTGACTGTGCTCCGTCACCGTGCCGTCCTCGGCTGCTTCGCTGTCACTCCCGGAGGGCACGGCGCCGTCCGCCGAGGGGGCCGCCGCTCCCGCGGGACGCCGGCGGGGATCCTCGCCGCCGTTTCCGGACCGTGCGCCAACCGCCACATCCCCCACGCCAACTCCTCACTCCGTGCCGCCGCCTGCCCCGGGTGCGGTGCAGGCCCACCACTCCCATAACGAGCGGGAGTTCCGCAGGGCTCGGGAGTTGAACCGATCTGTTGGGATCGTAGGGGGCAACCCTATGCGACAGCCGGGTGGCGGCGGTCGACCCGGCCGCCGAGTCGGACACCGAGGCGAACGTCCTCGGTTCCCTCAGCGTGCTCCAGTGGCCGAACGGCCAGCCGATCACCCGGGCCCGGCCGACCACCGAGTCCAGCGAGACGGTCCCCTGGTACGCGGTGTTCAGGTGGAAGCGGGAGTCCGCTGAGTTGCCGCGGTGGTCGCCCATCACCCACAGCCGTCCCTGGGGGACGGTGACGTCGAACTGGAGGTCGGAGGGGGCGTCGCCCGGGTAGATGTAGTCCCGCTCGTTCAGGGGAACGCCGTTGACGGTGATCCGGCCCTCGGCGTCGCAGCACTTGACGTGGTCGCCGCCGACGCCGACGACCCGCTTGATGAGGTCCTTCTCGTTGTCGGAGGGCAGCAGGCCGATGAAGGTGAGCCCTTCCTTGACCTGCTTGACGACGACCGGGTCGTTCTTCTTGGCCGGCTGCTCGTCCTTGAGCCAGCCACCCGGGTCGTGGAAGACCACCACGTCCCCGCGCTGCGGCTCGGAGCCGAACCAGGGGGTGAACTTGTCGACCAGGACCCGGTCGCCGATGCGGATGGTCTGCTCCATGGAGCCCGACGGGATCACGAAGGCCTGGACGAGGAAGGTCTTCAGCACCAGGGCGATGAGCACGGCGACGCCGACCAGGAGCGGGACCTCCCGGACGGCGGAGCGCCTGCGCTTGCGCTTGACCTTGCGCTGGAGCTTGCGCCGCTCGGCGCGGGTGCGCCCGCCGGCCGGGCCGGCGGCGCGCCGGGCCCCGGTGGGCAGCAGGCCCGCCGCGGCGTCCGGCGCCGGGC